>NZ_CAUQJA010000015.1:0-44349 GCF_963518475.1 uncultured Streptococcus sp.
CTTTGGCGATTTCTTCCACGTTATCCGCAAATGGGAAGAAGGCATCAGAAGCAAGGACAGCGCCGTCAAGACGGTCTTTAGCTTGGTCAATGGCAATACGAACGGAGGCCACACGGTTGGTTTGACCTGGGCCAACGCCAAGTGTCATGTGGTCATTAGTCACGATGATACCGTTTGATTTGACGTATTTAATAGCTTTCCAAGCAAACTCAAGAGCTGTCGCTTCTGTCTCAGTTGGCTGACGTTTGGTCACCACTTGCCAGTTAGCCGGGCTTTCTTTCACCACGTCTTGATTTTGCACAAGAAGTCCACCAACTACACCTGTGTATTCTGCTTCCACTTTGCTAGCCTCTTGAGCATCAAATGGCAAGGCAAGGATACGCAAGTTTTTCTTTTTATTGGTCAAAATGGCTAGCGCTTCATCCGTATAGCTTGGTGCAATGATGATTTCAAGGAATACACCATGCATCTTCTCAGCTGTCGTAGCATCCACCTCACGGTTGAGAACGACAATCCCACCAAAGATAGAAACTGGATCAGACTCATAAGCATAGTCCCAAGCAGTCTCGATGTCATCAGCCTGACCGATTCCACATGGGTTCATGTGTTTGAGAGCCACAACGGTTGGACGGTCTTTAAAATCACGGATGATACGAATGGCCGCATCAGCGTCACGGATATTATTGAATGACAATTCTTTCCCATTGAGCTGTTTCGCTGAAGCAATCGAGTAGTCTGTCGGCAAAGCTTTCTGGTAGAAGTCCGCATCCTGCTGAGGATTTTCCCCATAGCGCATGGCTTGCTTGAGATCATAAGTCAAAGTGAGCTTTTCAGGTTTGCTTTCACCCACTTGAGCTGTAAAATACTCTGCAATCAAGGCATCATAAGCCGCTGTGTGACGGAAAACCTTGGCTGCCAGACGTTGACGGGTTTCGTAAGTGGTTTCGCCGTTGACTGACAATTCGTCAAGAACTACAGCATAATCCTCTGGGTCTACCACAACTGTTACGCCGGTATGATTCTTCGCTGCTGAGCGAAGCATAGATGGCCCACCGATATCGATGTTCTCAACCGCATCAGCGTACGTCACATCTGGTTTGAGAATCGTTTCCTTGAAAGGATAGAGGTTGACCACAACAAGGTCGATAAGCTCAATTTGATTATCCTTGGCTGCTTGAAGGTGACTATCCAAGTCACGACGAGCCAAGAGTCCACCATGGATATTTGGATGGAGGGTCTTAACACGACCGTCCATCATTTCTGGAAAACCAGTCACATCATCGATGGCAATGGTGTTCACCCCAGCATTATCAAGGGCAACCTTGGTGCCACCTGTTGAGATGATGTCCCAACCAAGTTTTTTGAGTTCTTGGGCAAATTCAACAATGCCCGCTTTATCTGATACGCTGATCAAAGCTTTTTTCGTCATTCTATTCCTCTTTCTTTAGGTCCAAGCGCATAGCGACTTCGTTATTTTCTTTTATAAATCCTGTTTCCTGAAAACCCAAACTAGTCAACAGGTGCTTCATTTTTTCATTTCCAACCACATAATCTGCGATAATATGATTGCAAGTGATATCCATCTGAGCCTTTTTGATCAGAACTTCCACAGCTTTTCGTCCATAACCTCTTCCTTGGTACTGCTGACCAATCATTATCCGCCAGATAAAGTATTCCGCTTCATCCTTATCTATTTCCAACAGGAGAAAACCAACTACAAGCTCATTCCAATAGATTGCCATTGGAAACACATCCCCATTCTCTCGGTAGAGCCATGCGTCAGCTAAAGAGCGGACATTTGGAGACACGAAACGTGCTCGTTCATCAGCTTCAGATATTTTCAAATCCAGCACTGCCTGAAAACTGCTCTCGTCTACTAATTTTATCTCAATCATTTTTGCTCCTAGCAAGATTGCAAAATCAAAACTTGATTTACTTCTTATCTTCTCCCTACTCCCAAACTATCCAGCACCTCCGGATACAACTTGTACTCTGCCTCATGAATCCGTTCTTCAAAACTGTCAATGGTATCATTAGCTAGTCGCGGAACACGCACTTGTTTGATAACCTTTCCTGTATCCACACCTGAATCCACCCAATGAATGGTCACGCCGCTCTCAGCAACGCCAGCATTCCAAGCATCCTCAATCCCATGAGCTCCTGGAAATTCTGGCAGGTAGGCTGGATGAATGTTGACAATCCGACCTTCATAAGCTGCCAGTAAAGTAGGCCCAACAATTTTCATGTAGCCTGCTAGACAAACCAAGGCAATCTGGTGCTCTTCCAAGAGTTCGACAAGGGCTGCTTCGTAGTCTGCCTTGCTCTCAAACTCCTTAAGTTCAAAAGCATAGGACAGAACGCCGAGCTTGTCTGCACGTTCGAGCACATAGGCGTCACGATGGTCTGAAAAGACAAACTCTACTGGAAATTCTTCGGCAATCACCTGAAAATTTGAGCCATTACCAGAGGCAAAAACCGCTATTTTTTTCATTTGATGATGACACTTTCGTTTTCTTTCTTGACGATACGACCAATTTCATAGACTGGTTCATTCAACAATTCCTTGACACGACTTACATTTTCAGGGCTGACTGCTAGCATAAGTCCCACACCCATATTGAAGATTTCAAACATTTCCTCATGCTTGATTTCACCGTATTTTTCAAGGGCTTTGAAAATTGGAAGCACTGGAACTTTGCTTTCATCAATCTCAGCAGCTAGGTCATCTGCAAACATACGAGGGACATTTTCGATAAAGCCACCACCAGTAATGTGGGCAATACCGTTGACCAACTCTTCCTTGATGAGTGGTAAGACAGCTTTGACATAGATACGAGTCGGCTCAAGCAGAACTTCCTTGAGCTGCTTGCCTTCCAATTCTGGTAAGACTTCCTCACCTGTGTAGTCGGCAAAAACACGACGCACGAGTGAGTAACCATTTGAGTGAATCCCACTTGACGCAAGTCCGAGAAGAACATCACCTTCTGCCACTTTTGAACCGTCAATGATTTGAGATTTTTCAGCCACACCGACCGCAAAACCAGCCAAGTCATAGTCATCTTCGCCGTACATGCCCGGCATTTCAGCAGTTTCCCCACCGATGAGGGCAGCTCCAGCCTGCACACAACCTTCTGCCACACCAGAGACTACTTGTTCTAGTTTAGCTGGTTCATTCTTCCCTGTCGCCACATAGTCGAGGAAATAGAGGGGCTCCGCACCCGCAGCAATGATATCATTGACACACATGGCCACACAGTCTTGACCAATGGTATCGTGCTTGTCGTATTTGATAGCCAGCATAAGCTTTGTTCCGACACCGTCAGTCCCTGAAATCAAGACGGGTTCTTTGACACCTGTTTTTGAAAGGTCAAACATACCACCAAAGCCACCAAGAGCTCCCATGACACCTGCACGCTCCGTACGAGCCACGTGCTTTTTGATCCGCTCAACAACTTCATAACCCGCTTCAACATCCACCCCAGACTGGGCATAAGCATTTTTTGTCATTTATTTATTCCTTTTCTTTTTTTGAGAAAGACTGCGACGTATTTTTAGATAAACAATTATTTTATCTAAAAATACTAGTCAGGTCTCTAGCTTTGGTCCCATAGGGGAAAGCGTCTACTGACAAATGCTTTAGCTTTTAGTCAGTAGTGAGACGTGGAGCGTACGCATTTTTATTTGCCATTTTATTTTTCCTTTTCTTTAATGGAGAATCTCAGCAACTCATTTGTAAAAACTAGTCTTTTCTTCCAAACTTCGACGATAGTCTTCTTCGTAGTCGTAGAGAGGTGTTGGGTAGTCACCGTCAAAGTAAGCGACACAGAGACCACCATTTGGCGCATCTGTTTCAATCCCAATCGAATCAATCAAACCTTCAACAGAAAGGTAAGTCAGACTGTCCGCACCAATGATTTGGCGAGTTTCTTCAATCGTATGATTGGCCGCAATCAGCTCCTGACGGGTCTGGATATCAATCCCGTAGAAACATGGATAAGCTAGCGCTGGACTTCCAATAGCAACGTGAACCTCGGTCGCACCTGCTTCTTTCAAGAGCTGGACGATACGGCGAGACGTTGTCCCACGAACAATGGAATCATCCACCATGACCACACGTTTGCCTTTCACAACGCCTGAAACAGCAGACAGTTTCATCCGCACCCCTTGCTCCCGCAATTCTTGAGTCGGTTGGATAAAGGTACGTTGAGTGTATTGATTCTTAATAAGTCCCATTTCATTTGGCAGACCAGATTCTTCTGCAAAACCCATAGCTGCGCTGAGGGAAGAATTGGGTACACCGACCACGATATCTGCCTCATGCTTGAATTCACGCGCCAATTGGGCACCCATACGTTTACGTGCAGTATGGACATTGACACCGTGGATATTAGAATCAGGACGAGCAAAGTAGATATACTCCATTGAACAAATCGCCAACTGGGTTTCATCTGTATAGCTGTCATACTGGATGCCCTTGTCATCAATGATCACAATCTCACCTGGCTTCAAATCACGAATCCACTCAGCACCAATGACTTCAAAAGCGCAGGTTTCAGAGGAAACAACCACCGCTCCATTGGCCATTTTCCCGATAGAAAGAGGACGGAAACCATTAGGATCAAGAGCCGCAATCAACTTGTCTTCAAACAGTAAGATATAGGCAAAGCCACCTTTGACAAGACTGAGCGCCTCCTTGATTTTGCCCATTAAGTTCGGATTATGACTGCGACGAATGAGGTGAGCCAAGATTTCCGAGTCCGAAGTCGCACTGAAAATCGCTCCTCTATCTTCCAATTCTTTCTTGAGAGAAGCCGCATTGGTCAAGTTTCCATTATGAGCCAAGCCAAACTGCATATCGTGAAAACGGAAGAGGAAGGGCTGGATGTTATCTACAGAAGCTTCGCCAGCAGTCGCATAACGCACATGCCCAATCGCACTAGTTCCTGTCAATTTATCCAAATTAGCAGGATTTCTGAAGACTTCTGATAAAAGTCCCATGTCACGATGGCGCTTCAATTGCCCCTGATCATTGGAGAGGATTCCTGCCCCCTCCTGACCACGGTGTTGAAGACTGTGGAGACCAAAATAGGTCAATTTAGCAGCATCTGGATGTCCCCAGATACCAAAAACACCACATTCTTCATTAAGAGATTTTACTTCGTATGTCATTTTTTATACCTAATTTTCATTTGCAATCACCAAGAGCTAAATCTACATGACTTTTACATTACTGATACTATCTATTAGAAAATCTGCAAGTCTTATTTTCCAGTAAAGTATTTAACCGCTGACGCGAACAGGTGCTGGTCTTTATTTCCTGGGATATTTTGGAAAAGACCTTCCTCATAACGTTCTGAGTGGCCCATCTTACCGATGATTTGGCCGTTCTTGCTGGTAATTCCTTCGATGGCATGGACAGAACCATTTGGATTGTACTTAGAATCCATACTTGGCTTGCCGTCAAAGTCAACATATTGGCTGAAAATTTGTCCATTGTCACGGAGCTCAGCAAATTCCTCAGCCGTCACGACAAACTTCCCTTCACCGTGCGAAACAGGAATAGCGTGGATATCTCCCACTTCCACTCCAGCAAGCCATGGTGAGTTAGTATTGGCAATGCGAGTTTCCACCATCTTGGCCACGTGTTGGTTGGCATCATTGTAGAAGAGGGTTGGGCTAGTACTAGCGGCTTCTTCAAAGTTCCCGTATGGAAGAAGACCTGATTTGACCAAGGCCTGGAACCCATTACAGATACCGATAATCAAGCCACCACGAGCGATAAAGCTATCAATAGCAGCACGCACTTTTTCATTGAGCAGGATGTTGACGATAAACTTAGCGGAACCATCTGGCTCGTCGGCAGCTGAGAAACCACCTGCAAAGAAGAGAATGTTAGCCTTGCCGATGTTGTCAACCATGGTTTCAACTGACTTGACAATAGCTTCTTCATTCAAGGTCACAAATGGCACTAAGTTGACCTCTGCGCCTTCTTTTTCAAATGCCTTAGCTGAATCATATTCTGAGTTGGTTCCTGGGAAGACTGGGATGTAAACCACCGGTTTTTCAACCTTTTCTTTGGCTTTAATCACAACATCTGATGCCACAGCTGGTACTTCAGCTAGTTCTTTCGCTTGAGTAAATTCTGTTGGGTAAACTTCTTCCAATTTTCCTTGGAAGGCACTGTCAAGTTTCTGTCCATCTAGCTTCACACCGTTGACAGTCAGTGTAAAGGCTGCTTTCGTTTGTCCAATCTTCTCTACTTCAGCAATTTCTTCAGGCGATGTGAAGACAAATCCGCCCAATTGTGCTGTCAAAGAACTTTCAAGTTCAGGCAAGATTACCTCCGCACCGATATGGTTCCCAAAGGTAGCAAGGGCCAAACTTTCAAGCACACCACCGTATTTAACAGCTGACGCAGATGTCACTTTGTAGCCAGCTTGGATGTCTTCAAACTGAGCAAAGTTAGACTTAATTAAGTCAAAATCAATCTCTGCTGAGAGTGCTTGGCCTGGAATGTAGTAGATATTCTCCCCAACAGCTTTAAATTCTGGAGAGAGCACATTACGGCTATCCGCTGTCGTCACCCCAAAGGCAACCAAGGTTGGCGGTACTGTCAATTCTTCAAAAGTACCAGACATAGAGTCTTTCCCACCGATAGATGGCAAGCCAAGCTGAATCTGCGCTTCAATTGATCCAAGAAGCGCTGCTACTGGCTGACCAAAACGCTCTGCTTGTTTATCCATGCGCTCGAAGTACTCTTGGTAAGAGAAGCGAGCCTTAGACCAGTTTGCACCAGCAGCTACCAAACGAGCAGTCGCTTCGATCACCGCATAAGCAGAACCGTGGTATGGAGACCATTCAGCTACATATGGGTTGAATCCTTGAGCCATGACTGACGCAGTATGAGTCACACCGTGTTGAACTGGTAATTTCTGCACAGATGCCTCAGTTGGTGTGAGTTGATAGCGACCACCAAGTGGGTGATTAACCGTTGAGCGTCCAACAGAGCAGTCAAAGATAGTCTGTAATCCTTTTTGACTCGCATGGTTGAGGTCAGATAGAACCGTAAGGGTATCTGCTTCAAGTGTGTCAGCAGATGTTTGACGTTCTTCTGGAAGTTTGACATCCTTGTCCACAACCTTAGCATTGACGACCACACGCACACCATTGGTGTCAAGGAAACAACGCTCCAAGTCCACGATTGTTTCACCATTCCAGTGCATGACAAGATTTGGTTTTTCAGTCACTGTCGCAACGACAACAGCGTCAATATTCTCTTTGTTACATTCAACAACGAAGGCATCGACATCCTCAGGACGAACCACCACAGCCATCCGTTCTTGAGATTCAGAGATGGCAATTTCGGTACCATTCAAGCCCTGGTATTTAAGAGGCACCTTGTTGAGGTCAATTTCAAGACCGTCTGCCAATTCACCGATGGCTACACAGACACCACCAGCACCAAAGTCGTTGGATTTCTTGATGAGACGAGTGACATCGCCATTACGGAACAGACGTTGAATCTTGCGTTCTTCGATGGCATTCCCTTTTTGAACCTCAGCTCCAGCAGTCTCTACAGACTCAACCGTTTGAACCTTAGAAGATCCTGTTGCACCACCGACACCATCACGGCCTGTCTTACCTCCAAGGAGGATAATGACATCACCCGCTTCCGGTTTTTCACGGACAACATTGCCCTTAGGAGCTGCTCCGACAACAGCACCAAGCTCCATGCGTTTAGCTATAAAGCCTGGGTGGAAGTATTCACGAACGTAGGTCGTCGCAAGCCCAATTTGGTTACCGTAAGAAGAATAACCATGGGCCGCTGTTTTAGAAATGACTTGTTGTGGCAGCTTACCATCACGCGTTTCCGAAATCGGTGCTGTAATATCTCCAGCACCTGAGATACGCATAGCTTGGTAAACATATGAACGACCTGACAACGGGTCACGAATGGCACCACCGATACAAGTAGCCGCTCCACCAAATGGCTCAATTTCCGTTGGGTGGTTGTGAGTTTCATTCTTGAACATTAGGAGCCATGGTTCTTTCACACCATCAACGTCCACTTCGATTTCTACTGAGCAAGCATTGATTTCGTCTGACACTTCCATGTCATCCAAACGTCCATTAGCACGCTCATAACGACCGAAAATAGTCGCCATATCCATCAAGGTTTGCGGTTTTTCCGTACGTCCCAACTCATCACGCATAGCAATATACTTGTCATATGTTGACTGCAATTGCTTTTGGAATTTAGAAGCTGAGAAGTCGATGTTTTTCAACTCTGTCTCAAAAGTCGTATGACGGCAGTGGTCAGACCAGTAAGTGTCCAAAACCTTGAGTTCAGTCTCAGTTGGCACGCGCCCGATTGACTTGAAGTAGTCTTGGATAAAGAGCAAATCATCCACTTCCATGGCCATCCCTTGCTCGACCTTGTAGCGGGCAAAGTCCTCTGCTGTATAGCTTTCAAAGAAAGTCAATTTCGGAATGGTTTTGTCTGACTCTGAAAACTCCTGCTTGGCAATCCCTACCGTGATGTCCTTGAAACGAGAATCAACTGGGTTGAGCAAGTAGTTCTTGACCGCTTCCAACTCAGTCTCATCAATATCTTTATTAACCAAGTAAAGTTGAGCAGTATTAACCGTTACATCACTTGAACTTCCTAGTAAAAGCAAAGCTTCCTGTGAAGATGCTGCACGCTGGTCAAACTGGCCTGGCAGGCTTTCAATAGCAAAGAAAGCATAGTTAGCAAGATCCGCCTGTACAGCAGCTTCATCCAAGACGTGGTCTGTCACCTGCTCAGAGAAGATGTGTTTCTCTGCAGGCGCAAACAAGCCCTCTGCCAAGTCAAATACATCATACACTTGTACAATACGAATACTTTTCAAGCTTGAAAGTCCCAAGTTATGCTGGAGTTCTCTAACCAAACTCTCTGACTTGACCTGAAAATCAGCCTTTTTTTCAACAAAAATACGTTTATCCATCAATCCTTATTCCTTTATTTCAGCTCTTGCAATATTCCTAAACAGCCTTGAGGCTGTTATTTCAATTCCTGCAACTTCTCCCAGACAACTTCGTAAACGTCTGTTAGTTCTCCTAATCCCCTACGGAGTGAAAAGGTCTGGGGGACCTTTTCAGCCTGAGTCCTTTTAGTTGAGAGACGAAGGTTTTCCGTTGCAAACAGATTATTTCAACCCCTGCAACTTTTCCCAGACGATCTCGTAAACATCTGTTAGCTCTCCCAATCCTCTACGGAAAACATCCTTATCCATGTGGTTGCCATCCGCATCCCACAAACGGCAGTTATCTGGTGAAAATTCATCTGCTAAGATAATCTTGCCATCCTTGTCAAAACCGAACTCTAGCTTAAAGTCAATCAACTTAAGCCCAATCTCAGCAAACCAGACTTTCAAGAGTTCATTGATTCGACGAGTTTCTTCCTTCAAGTAGGCAATCTGCTGGTCATCCGCAATTTGTAGAAATTTCACATGCTCGTCATTGATAAATGGGTCATCCAAATCATCATTTTTGTAGTAAAATTCGACAATCGGAGTCTCAAATGCGATTCCCTCATCCACACCAAAACGTTTTGAAAAGGAACCAGCAGTATAGTTGCGGAGCACGACTTCCAAAGGAATAATCTTAACCTTTTTATTGAGTTGTTCCGTGTCTGAAAGCTTCTCCACAAAGTGAGTTGCCACACCAGCCGCATTTAATTTCTCAAAAATAAAAGATGAAATCTGATTATTCAAAACTCCCTTGCCAGCAATCTGCTCCTTCTTAACACCATTGAAAGCAGTCGCCTGGTCCTTGTAAGTTGAAATAATAAGATTTTCATCCTCAGTTGTATAGATATCTTTAGCTTTTCCCGAATAGATCAATTGTTTTGACATTTTAAAGTTCGCCTTTCGTATTACTTGAGCACATTCTACCATAAAAAACCTAAAATTACAAGAATTTAACCGAATAAATAATGTAGTGATATCAAAAATCATAAAGAAAAAACTGCAAGAAGAATCTTTCTCACAGTTTTAAAATCATTTAACTCTAAAAACACGAACATTACTCTTTGTTCAAAAATTGATCCAAATAATAACGCAGGTAACTTTTCTTACCTGTAATCATCTGCAGGCGACCTTCCACCCCGTACCGAAGTTTTTCAGCCTGCTCAGAAGTTAGATTAGTCTCCGCCTCAATTTTAAAGAAATTCCCTTTTTCAGTCTTGGTAGCTGTCGCATCGATGCTGGTAATAGTAGAATCTAGGAAAAGCTGATTCTTGGCATCATGAGTCGTCGTATAGCGAACAGAATCACCGACCTTGATTCTTGCTATATCTTTTGAACTAAGATAGGCTGTGAGTTTAGCTTTCCCTTCTTTCTCCAAGGACGGATAGAGTTGGGCTAGTAGGGCACCTTCTGCTACCATGGTAGAATCACTGGTCTCAGGATTAAGATGAAGCACCCCATCCTCACTCGCCGTAATTTTCCCCTTGTCTAAAAGATTTCCCTGAACCTTCTTACCCGACTCTGCCTCCAAGATTTTCTGGTCTAGAAGGGTCAATTCCTGACCAACCTTTGCTAAGTGTTGGGATTTAAGGGACTCCAATTGACTGCTTAAGCCTGACGCATAGGCTTGCTGGGTACCTGAACCCGCATACTGGACACGGTAAGTAGCAAGACTGGATTCTAACTGAGAAAGCTGTGCTTCAACTTGCGCAACTGCCTGGAATTTAGCTTGGGGATTTTCCTCACTCTGAGACTTGTAGGACTGGTAGAGAGAGTAGGCTAGATTCTGACTGGCCAAGGAAGCACCTGTTTCAATAGCTGACTTAGCTGTCTGGTAATCGCGAATTTTAGCCTCTGTTTGGCTGATGAGGTTGCCGATTTCGACTTGGGTTTGGCTAGCTGCTGCATTCTGGGACGCGATGGTCTCGTTTTGTTGCGATGTACTAGCCCTAAGACTGCCTGCTTGACTGATGTAGTCGCGAAAGGTGGCTTGGTAGCCAAACTTATCCTCCTCTGGAAAGTAATCCGTCCCTTCTTGCAGGCTCTTTTGCAAATACTCCAATTGCTTTTTTTGATCCTTGAGCATGTCCAACTGACTGGCATAAGACTCCGCTTGGACACCCTCTGCCCCTTCCTGATATTGAACAAGAAGCTCCCCCTTCTTAACCAGCTTATTTTCTTCCAAATGATTGACAAGAATACGATTGTTGCTAGTTGACTGGATATTTGCAAGGATACGGCTAGGCTCAACAGTAGCTCTAGTAGACAAACTCATCTCCTTCTCTGCAAATATTGCAAAGCCAAGTAAAAACACGAGCAGAAGGGACATGGGGACAATCACCCGACTGGAAAAATTATGGTAACGACGATTATAAAACTCCGCACTTTCTAAAAATTCTGGTTTCATCCTCTCCTCTTTCTAGCTATTCACCAAATGGGCGTAAAAGCCACCCTGTGCAAGCAAATCAGTATGCTTTCCTTCTTCAACAATCTTGCCCTGATCCAAGACAACAACCTTCTCTGTCCGCTCAGCAATGGTCAAGCGGTGAGCAATGAAAATCAAGGTCTTGTCTAAAGCCATAAGATTATCGACAATTCGCTTCTCTGTCAGAATATCCAAACTGCTGGTCGCCTCATCCAAAATCAAGACCGGCGCATCTGTCAAGAGAGCACGCGCCAGAGCGATTCTCTGACGTTGACCACCTGAAATTCCTGCCCCATCCGAAGTCAATTCTGTCTGGTAATTCAGTGGCATGCGCTCGATGTCCTCCCGAATCTCTGCCAATTCAACCGCCCGTAGGATATCCTCTTGAGTCGTCCCCTCCTTGGCTCCCAAAAGAAGATTGTCCAAAATCGTTCCGTTAAAGACATAGGGCTGTTGAGGCAGATAGTTGATATACTGGCGCAGGGCTTTTTTATCAATCTGATTGAGATTGACACCACCCAGACTAATCTCTCCCTGACTTGGATCATAAAAATTAACCATCATCTTGGCCAATGTCGTCTTACCTGACCCTGAAATCCCCACAAAAGCCACCTTAGACCCTTGGGGAATGGTCAAATTGATATCCGACAAGACATCTCGACCATAGCCATACTTGTAGGAAACCTGCTTGAAGGTCATCTCTCCCTTCATCAAGCTCAGATCCTCAACTGTTTTCTTCTCCTCAAACTCAGAAGCTACCAGATAAACCTCATTCAGACGGTTATTGGCAACCTGCGCTGTCTGAAGCTTGGTTTGCAGATTGATGATATTTTCCAAAGGATTGGTAAAGTAAACAAGCAAGGTATTATAGGTAATCAACTGCCCCAAACTCATCTTGCCATCCATGACCAGAACAGCTCCCATCCAGAGAATGCCGACATTGAGTAAGAGATGGGCAACTTTTTTCAGAGCCTTTTGCTGACTCTCTGCCCGACTATAGGTAAAGGATTTCTTCAGATAATCCACAAATTCCTTGTCAATTTTTTGGTAACGCTGACTTTCACTGGTCAAGGACTTGATAGTCTCAATACCGTTGATGTCCTCAATGATAGAAGAAGACAGAACCGCATTGGCTTCCATGGTATCCCGATTCATCTTTTCAAACGGCTTCATAAAAGCAAAGATAATCACTGTGTAGATAGGTAGTGCCAATAAGGTCATGAAAAAGAGATTGGTATTTTGCGAAAATAAAACAAGGGAAATAATGACAACCGTTGACACATCTAGGAAAATCGAAAGAATGGTCGAAGCCAGCGCATCGATGATACTGTTAGCATCCGTGAAACGAGACACGATTTCCCCTGTCCGACGTGTTGCAAAAAAGGACATAGGCAGGTGAAAAACATGCTTGATATAGGACAAAATCACATCAATAGACAAGCGTTGCCCCAAAACAAGTAAGAGATACTCCTGAGCATAAGACAAGATCTGCTGAAGAATATAAACAATCACCAGCCCAATAGAAATAATCCCCAGCGTCGAACGCATCTGATCTGGCACATAGGTATCAATGATAGACTGCAGATAATAAGAACCCACAATGTTAATCAAGGTCACCAAGAGTGTTGCCAAAACGATATTAGCAATCAAGCCACGCTGCTTCACTAATATAGGGATAAAAGAGAGCAGACCATTCTTTTGATCCTTATGAGGCTTATAGTCTGGACTCGGTGCCATAAAAAGAGTCACTCCTGTCCATTCTTCCGCAAAACGCTCACGTGGCAGTTTAGTCAACTTCACCCCAGGATCTGGATCAGCAATATGAATGCTATCCTTATCCTGCCCAGTCACCACATAGTAGTGGAGCAATTTCCCTTCCTTAAGCACATGAGCAACAAAAGGAAAAGTCAAATCTGGCAAGTCAAAGAGCGTCATATCCGCCTTAATGGCCCGCGTCTCAAAACCAATCTCCTCTGCCACCTTGACCAAGCCCAAAGCCGTCGTCCCATCCATGGTCGTCTTGGCCAATTCTCGTAAGTGTGCCAAAGAATAATAACTACCATAATAGCCAAAAACCATAGCCAATGAAGCTACACCGCAGTCCATCTGATCCACCTGCGGACGATAGTGACGTTTCCCAAATTTCATATTCATCTCCTTTTTCCTAATACTCATCTGATAACAACTATCTTACCCCAATCACCAAACAAAAACTGGACTTCCTCCCCAAATGCGCCTATCTCCCTCCCAACTGCACTTTTTGGATAAAAAAATAGGCAGAACAAACGTCCTACCTACTAAAAATATGGTATGAAAGGAAATTGATTTTTTACTGACACCCTAGGCAATCTTGGAACAAATAAATCATTGATAGTAACATTCACGACATCCTATTTATTACTACAATTTCTAATGTCCCTGTTATTTCTAAGCCACCTCTGGTATGATCTATTACTAGTCAGAATAGATAACACCGTTCTAAATTACGATTCATAGTTACTCCTTTTAAACTCCGATGTGATGCATTCTGAGATTATACCCTAGTCATTTTAGCGCAGACTAACAAGTCATTCTTAGCTACTTACTCTACTTGCTTTTTATTGACCTTATATCCTAGATAAAAGAGCCCAAATAAAACAGGGTAAATTTCTGGATAAAATAGGGTATTGATCGGATTTTTCAAAATCAAATACGTTGCGATGTAGATTATGAGCGATACGGTAAAATAACCCTCAGCAAAACCTAATAAAAATGTTTTCATGTTAGACTCCTATTTACCTGATAAGAAATGGCGGAAAGTTCTGCCATTCACATGCACAAAATCCCTTTGATTCAGATTCATCATTTATATCTTTGATTATTTTTTGACAAATCTTTGCGAAAAATACCAAAATATCCTGCGAAAAGCAAACCAACCAAAGTCCATTGCCAATTAAAGGATACTAACGAACCTGTACGAATCACATGAAGCGCGACATTAAGAGTTATTCCCAACAAAGGAAATATCGTGGCTAGTTTAGGTAACAATGTATTGAGATTAAGGTTGCGATTATTCATTATCTAACGCCCACGACGAGCCAAATCTGAACCAAATGTGTAACCAGCCCCAAATGCGCCAAATGCAATAGCACTTAGGCCAAATATAATCGAAATAGGTTCAATTCCTCCTTCAATTACTTGCAAATCTTTCTCATCAACTACTTGAAATTTATCCATTCTTTTCTCCTTTACTTCTATATAATAAAATGAATACCATTAAAAACAATGAAATTGTTGGTATATTAAAATCATCAAACCATGTAGGTAAGGGTAGCTTATTCACATCAGCTACCAACCTGATAATTGTATAAGATATTGAACTAAGTAATACCATAAGCTCAGGCCAAATCTTCAACATTAATTTAACAAATTTCATATATATCTACAAAATTATGGTCGATTAGCATAATATCCTGCAGCTATACCCGCACCTGCTGAAACTGTAGCAAGCGCAGCTACACCTCCAATTAATTTCCAACCAATAACTACACCACCAATAATAATTGGTGCAATTCCTCCATCTACATTCATCAACTCTTCTTCTGTAAGAGCTACAAAGTTCTGTTCCATTTTGTCAAAATTTGTCATCTTTTTTCTCCTTTATTTCTATTTTTTAGTTTACGATTTCTGGCTCTTAAACCATTTTAAAAACCAGAATAGATAAATTACTGAATTCCTTTTCGTCTCACTTATCTATTTGAGAAGTGATTTAAAATGAACAGGTAGATCTCATTTATTTTAAATACCATTTGATAAACCATGGCAATAAGATTGGTAAATACATCGCGTAGTCTCCTTCCTTTTCCTCTTACTTATCTATTCGAAAAAAATTTCGAAAATGTACAACTAAATTAAATTTTATTTAAAAAATAATTTAATGAACCACGGATACAAGATTGGTAGATACATAAACCAGACTCCTTTCTTTTTTCCTCTCACTTATTTATTCGAAAAAGAATTCGAAAATGTACAACGAAATTAAATTTTATTTAAAAAATAATTTAATGTACCATGAATAGAAAATTGGTAGATACATAAACCAAACTCCTTTCTTTTCCTCTTACTTATCTATTCGAAAAAAAGTCAAAAAAATAAGAATATCAGAAAATTTTCCGACATTCTTATTGATAAACTCATCCAAGTCTAACAGATATTAGGCATTGAGATGTTTTTTAAGGGTTCTTCTGGCTGTTCGTGATACGGGGAAGTGCAAGCCTTCTAACAAGGTCACTTCTGTGGCAGTCATCTCTTCAATGGCCTGTAAACTGACTAAAGTATTGCGATTGGCATAGACAAAGTAATCTTTTTCAGCCTTGGCAGCGATATCCTTAAGACTGCCGTAAATGGTCTTGATAGAATGATTGGCATAATAGACCTTGATACGATGGGATTCCACTGAGGTTTCAAAGGCTAAAATCTCATGGTAGGGCAGAGTAAAGCCCCGTCTTCCCTCAAAACTATAGGTGAAGAGACGCATATTTTCCCTCTTGTCCACTGCCAGTACATAGTCCAGACAGCGCTCCAACTGATGACGGTAATCTTCCTCTGGCTGATCCTTGGAAATAAAATCCAAGGCAGACAAGTGATAGCGAAAAGCTAGAGGCAAGGCCTCCGAGTGCGTGGACACAAAGACAATGCTTGTAAAAGGATCCCGCTCCCGAACCTGTTGAGCAACCTGAAAGCCCCGTTCACGCTCTCCATCAATCTCTAAATCCAATAAATAGAGCTGGTAATGGTCAAAATACTGAGAATACTTTTCAACGTCTCCATAGTTTTTGGCAATATCAATTTCCAATCTCAAATTGCGAGAGCGACCAATATCTAGTAAAGTCTGCTCTATACGCCCCTGCTGTACTCTATCATCTTCCAAAACTAAAATTCTCATTCCTCTCCCCCTCGTTTCTCATCCTTAAATGGCAATTCTAAATCTTGTCTAAAAGTCGTCTCTCCTAGCTGGGTATCTAAGTTTAAATCATAATGAAAAACCATATCCTCCAAGGTTGCTAAGCCCAGTCCACTGTGGTTACCCTTGGTCGAATAACCCTTTTGACTGAGAATGCTGGGATTCAGTTCTTCTTTCTTACGAGTGTTTTCAATGATAAAACGGACACTCCTATCGCCTGCCAACAAAGCAACCCGAATCTGCGGATTTTCAGTTTCACTCGCTGCCTCTAAGGCATTTGTCGTGAGGATAGAGAGGATACGGATAGCCTCCAACATCGGCAAATCCAGCTCTTCGACAACTCCCACCGTCTCCAAACTAAAATGAATTCCCTGATTATCTGCCACAATCATGACTTTTGCCAAGGTATTGCGAATGGCTATGTCATGGATATTATGAAGATTAAAGGCTGTGTAATCCGCCTTTCTCAGCTTTTCATTGGTCTTCAGAAAGACATCTTGATAAATGGTAGACACCTCAGCCATGTCTTGATTCGCTATGGCAGGCTCCATGCTGGCGACAATCCCTGCAAAATCATGGCGGAAACCTCGAACCTCATCATAGAGATGACCCAGCTTGTCCACCATTCCTTGCAAGGAACGATTTTCTTCTTCCTGTCTCTGAATGGTCTGCTCATCACGATAAACCTGCTCTAAATGCTTGATGTAAAAGAGCCAAGAGAAAAAGAGAATGAAAATCAGGAGAGAAATAGTCGTATCAAATCGAACGTAGAAAGGGTTACATCCCCCAGACATGATGGATGAAAAAAGTCTAAAACCAAACAATAAGGACAATATCCACAAACTTTTCATCATTAGCGATTGAAATTTATCTAAAAATAAGATATTGAAATCAATTCCCCATCGTCTTAAAATGACAACAGACAAAAACAACGAAATCAAACTAAATACAGAATTAAATCCACTATGCAAAAAATCAGATAGTTCAGAGTAGTCAAATATCAATCGTATTATAAATGTCAAAACCAAATATCGAATACTTTGATAAAACACAAATAGATAAAGTGCAAGAAAGAGAGCTTCCTTCTTCTTTTTCTTTAACACAATCCAAAATATTATATAAAAGAATAATAAATTGGCAACATGCGAGAAACTCGGAAAAACGAAGGTAGCAAATAGCTGAAAAACTACCAAAAGAAATATAGAGCGTTTGTCATAAAATGCTTTAGAGAGTTGACTACCTAGATAAATCGGAGGAGCTAAAATATTGATTAAAATCAATATAAACACTAAAAATTCAAGTAATATAATCATAAATCCGTTTAATTAACTCATTAGTAGCAAAACACTAGCTTTGCTTTGGGAATAGATATCACCAACTGTAAATATCTTCAAATTGTTCCAATTCTACAAATGTATTTTTCATTTTCATGACAAACTCCTTTTCATAATTTTATATCCTCTCTATCCCCTTATAAATCTACAAAAGGCCTTAGTTTCTTTTAAAATACAAGAAATCTAAAGCCTCTTGAAAATGATTTGCACGTTTTATTTTTTATATTCGTTGTGAAGATTGCTTATCTATTTATTTTACCACAAGAACCTTGTAATATTCATACTTATTTGGCTGTGTAATCTTAATTTTTTGACCATAGAAACCATCGATTTCTTTATCACGATAATCTATAAATCTTGATGGCAAGCGCTTCATCTTAAGAACCTCACCAGATTGGTCTGCATATACAAGTAAGTGATGGTGTGTTGTAGCCATACCATCATCAATCAGTACAAAGTAACCTGTTTTGAGCTTACCTTGTCCATTATCTAAATAGTATAGTTTATTGTTATTGATTGTGAAGTTATCAAATCGAAGTCGTACACCTGGGTCTTCTAGATAAAGATCATTGCCAACTTTTTTGATTTCTGATCTAGTTGTCATCTCTGGAAGTGGTAATACTCTACGACCATCTGCTCCAAAGTAATACCGACCTGGTAGATTTTGGAAATTACGAATAACAGCTTTAGGATCAATTTCTTGTCCTTCTTCTTTATTATCTACTAAAGCTAAGGTTGTATTTGCAACCTCATCCCCATATTTTTCGGAAAACTTCTTGAACTCAGGTTTGATATACCAAGTGTTTTTATCCACGATAACATCAGTAAAGTTATTTCCGTCAAATTTTGCTTTAATCAGATATTCATATCCATCGCCTAAACGAACAATGTCACCATGTTTATAAGGGCTATTTTGTAAAGTGAACATATGGCCATCCTTGCTGAGAATATAGCCTGTCCCATCACTAGAATTTACAACTCTATCAGAGGCCATTGCACCTGATTGTTCGAAATAATACCAATTATTATCTATGCACTCCCAACCTGTCTGCATAGAACCACTAAAACGAAGATAGTACCATGTAGACCCTTCTTTGTACCAACCTGTACGCATAGCTCCACTATCTGCTAGTGAATACCAGGTATTGCCTTCCTTGTACCATCCAGTACGCATAGCCCCACTATCTGCTAGTGAATACCAGGTATTGCCGTCTTTGAGCCAGCCTGTCTGCATTTTACCAGAACCATCGAAGTGATACCAAGAGCCAGCATTTTGTACCCATTTATTTTTAGCTAAGCTTCCATCTTGAGAAAGATTCCAGTCAGCGCCATTTTTAACCCAAGTATCTGCAGCCTGTGCTTGATTGATTGACAAAAACAGACCAGCACCTGCAAGCAAACCAAGTGTAAGTAGTTTAGATTTTTTCATAGCCATTTCCTCCTATTCTATAGCGAAATGAACATGACTTCCTAGTAAACAAAGCTGTTCGCTTTTCCGTTTTACTCTGTCAGACGTCTTATTTCACAACAGAAACATTTCCTGTCTTACTATCGATTTTAACAGTTTGACCGTAGAAACCGTCAATTTCTTTATTAAGATAATCTGAAATTCCTGTTGGCAATCGTTTCATTTTAAGAATTTCACCAGATTGGTCTGCATAAACAAGAATATGATAGTGATGATAGCTTGGTCTATCATCAATCAATGCAAAATAACCTGTTTTGAGTTTGCCATTAGCACCATCTAAATAGTATAGTTTATTATTATTGATTGTGAAGCTGGTAGCTCCAAGAAAAAGTCGTGCACCCGGATTTTCTAGATAGACATCATTTCCAACTTTTTTAATCTCTGAATAGGTGGTCATTTCTGGTAAATTTGTTACGCGACGACCATCTGCCCCAAAGTAATACCTGTTTGGTAAGTTTTGGAAATTTTTCACGACAGCTTTAGGATTAATTTCTTGTCCTTCTTCCGTATTATCTACTAAAGCCAACATCGTATTGGAAACTTTATCTCCATATTTATCAGAAAACTTCTTAAATTCAGGTTTTATGTACCAAGCATTTTTTTCAACAATGACTCCATCTTTTGTATAAATAAGGTGATAATCATAACCATCAGACAAAGTAACAATATTTGTGATAATTGTATCATCCGCTTGAGATTGTTCAACCTGACTTGGGAGTTTGGTTAACAGATATCCATCCTTACCAATGACATAACTTTCCCCATCACTGGCTGGAACAGCTCTGTCTGCGACCATTGCACCTGATTTTTCAAAATAAGACCATTGACCATTTGCAGTTGCCCATCCTGTTGCCATAGCGCCACTGCCTTTTAGGTAGTACCAAGTAGACCCTTCTTTGTACCAACCTGTGCGCATAGCACCACTATCTGCTAGTGAGTACCATGTGTTACCTTCCTTGTACCAGCCAGTACGCATAGCGCCACTATCTGCTAGGGAATACCATGTATTTCCGTCTTTGAGCCAGCCTGTCTGCATTTTACCAGTGCCGTCGAAGTGATACCAAGAGCCAGCATTTTGCACCCATTTGTTTTTAGCGAGACTGCCATCTTGTGAAAGATTCCAGTCAGCACCATTTTTTACCCAAGTATCTGCAGCCTGTGCTTGGTTGATAGATAAAAGTAGACCAGCACCTGCAAGCAAACCAAGTGTGAGTAGTTTAGATTTTTTCATAGCCATTTCCTCCTTTATTGAATAGTTACCAAAAAATATTTTTCCATCATAAACATTCTACATAACTCCTAATAATCCTTAAGAGTCAACCAACACCTTCTTTCTATCATCATTGCCCACCCCACACCTTTATGATATACTAAATATAAATATTTTCCTAAAACTTCTACTTTTGGAACATTTTTGGAGGCAAAAATATGCGGTGGGATATTGGTTCAGTTTATAAATACATTCGTAAGTCAAAAGGGATTACACAAAATGAGGTCTGTGGTGACTACATTACTCATTCTAACTTATCTAAGTTTGAAAATAATCATTCTACTCCTAGGTATGATACTATGGAGTTGCTTTTGAGGCAAATTGATATGAGTTTCGATGAATTTCATTATATTTGTCAACATTACCAAATGGATTCTCGTAAGAAATTATTTTCAGAATATTATCAAGTCATTTCTTCACCTAATCTAGAAGAAATGAAGACACTGCTATCAAAATGTCAAATTTATCTAGATGAAGTGCAGAATGATATTCCAATAGAACATGCTGTGAAAGAACTAACCATTTTTATAGAAGTGATTGAAAATCAGTTTTCCGATAAAGCTCAAGCCTTGGCTGAGGAGTTATGGAAAGAATTGGAAAAAAGAGATCAGTGGTTCCTATCAGATTTACGATTGCTAGTGATGATTATTTTCCATTTCCCTATTGATTCACTAGAAATGCTACGTCAAAGACTTGTAAAATCTCTAAATAAATACACAGATTATCGTCCAATTCAAAGTATTCATTACTCCATTCTAGCCAATATGACACGAATGTACCTTGAAGCAGGGAAGAAAGATGACTGTCTATGCTTAATTCAAGAATGTCTTGATTTAGCAAAAATATTGAAACGGTATGATTTATTAGGTGTAGCTCAAGTACGTCTGGGAATTGTTAATGAAGATCATACTATGATTAATAAAGGATTATCCTTACTAGAATCAACAGATGAAAGTCGATTACTAGAAGAAATGAAAAGAGAAGTTAGTGATTATTATCAAGCAGATTTTTTTGAAACAGAGACCAAACAGTAACTATTACTTTATGAATAAAAGCGAACATGACTTCCTAGTATACAAAGCTGTTCGCTTTTTTCGTTTTACTATGTCAGATAGTTTATTTCACAACATAAACATTGCCTGTTGAACCGTCGTATCGAACAGTTTCTCCATAAAAACCGGAAAATCCTTTTTCAATATAATCACGGAAATCATTAGGCAAAACTTTCATCTTCACGATTTCACCAGATTCATCTGCATAGCCCAAAATATGGTGATCTTTAGATAATAATCCGTCCATAAACATTGTAAAATATCCAGTTACAAGTTTACCATTATCATCATTGGCACCTCTTAGATAAAGTTTATTGTCATTAATTGTCAATCCAGATGAATCTAGACTAATAACTGGACTTGAGTTTTTAAGATAAAGTTCAGACCCAACTTTTTGAATAGGGAAGTGAGTAGTGAATTCTGGTAGATTCGCAACCTTACGTCCATCTGCTCCAAAGTAATACTTATTTGGTAAGTTTTGGAAATTCTTTATGACAGCTTTAGGATCAATTTCTTCCCCTGGTTTTTTATTATCAGTAATGGCATCTAAAGTATTTCGTTTTATATCGCCAATCTTTTGATAAGAAAAACGTTCAACAATAGGTTTGATATACCAGGCATTCTTTTCGATAACAACTCCATCTTTCTTATGAACAAGGTGATAGTCATAACCATCAGACAAAGTAACGATATCTGTAATAACTGTATCATCAAAAGGATCTTGTTCAACCTGACTTGGGAGTTTGGTTAACATATAACCATCCTTACCAATGACATAACTTTCCCCATCGCTTGCTGGAACAGCTCTATCTGCTACCATAGCACCTGATTTTTCAAAGTAAGACCATTGACCATTTGCAGTCGCCCATCCTGTTGCCATAGCGCCACTGCCTTTGAGGTAGTACCAAGTAGCCCCTTCTTTGTACCAACCAGTACGCATAGCGCCACTATTTGCGAGTGAGTACCATGTGCTTCCTTCCTTGTACCAGCCAGTGCGCATAGCGCCACTATTTGCGAGTGAGTACCATGTGCTTCCTTCCTTGTACCAGCCAGTGCGCATAGCGCCACTATTTGCGAGTGAGTACCATGTGCTTCCTTCCTTGTACCAGCCTGTCTGCATTTTACCAGAACCGTCAAAGTGGTACCAAGAACCAGCATTTTGCACCCATTTATCCTTAGCGAAACTGCCATCTTGAGAAAGACTCCAGTCAGCACCATTTTTAACCCAAGTATCTGCAGCCTGTGCTTGATTGATAGACAATAGTAGACCAGCACCTGCAAGTAAACCAAGAGTGAGTAGTTTAGATTTTTTCATAGCCATTTCCTCCTAAAATAGATAAATCCAAAGTAAGAAAATCAAATAGAAACGAAGGCAAAATAGATGTCAGGTTCATGAACCTGAACCATAAGACCTCCTAACATTTCCAAGAACATAAGATAGAGACTAGTTTATCAAAAGTACATAGCCATCACCTTCCCCCAACTATAAAATAAATCCTTTTTTATATCTACATTATAGTCCTGTAAAAAAGGAAAGTCAATTAAAATTGTGACTATATTAACAATTTCATTCTAGCAGAAACTCATTGATATTTTCATTTGATCTTTATTTCTTATTTCCTTTTTGGAGATTGATTTTTCTAATTTCATTATATTCCTTATTTCTCCTCAGATTTCTCCTGTCCCTAGAAAGACTAAATCTGTTCCTAAACGGTCACTTGAACCAAAGAAAAATTCCAAAGCAAATGCCTTGGAACTTCTTATCTTTATTTTGCTTGAATGATTTTAACCACATCTCCTACACTTTGCAGTTGGTCAATTTCCTCATCGCTGATTTCGATATTAAATTCATCTTCCAGTGTCAAGATAAACTCCATCAAGTCAACTGAGTCAGCATCCAAATCATCTTTCAGACTCAAGGATTCTGTCACGACAAAGTCCTCTCCCTGTCGCTCTTGGATAATGGTCACAATACGGTCAAAAATTTCTTTTTCTGTCATCTCTTTTATTCTCCTGAAAATTCACGCGCAGTCTGGGCAACTACGTCTGTTTCTAGCATGGTACGAATCTGGCGGATTGTACTATAAACAGCCTTGGCATCGCTTGAGCCATGAGTCTTGACAACCGGTGCCTTGACACCAAACAAGACTGCTCCACCAACATCTGAGTAGTTGAGCTGTTTTTTCAAACCTCTGAGGCTATCCTTGAGAAGGAGGGCACCTAGTTTCGCTCGGAGACCACCACCTGTAATAGCGGTCTTGAGCAAGCCCATGATTCCCATGGCTGTCCCTTCAATGGATTTGAGCACAGCGTTTCCCGTGAAACCATCTGCCACGACAACATCCGCAACGCCATTCATCAAATCACGCGCTTCCACGTTTCCGATAAAGTTTAAACTTTCATCAGCTGCTAGTAATTCGTAAGTTTCCTTACGAAGCGGATCGCCCTTGCTACTCTCTGTTCCGTTATTGAGCAAACCAACACGTGGTTGCGCAATTCCACGGACATTTTTAGCATAGAAGGAACCTAGAACCGCATATTGATGGAGGTGCTGGGCTGTATTTTCCGCATTAGCACCGAGGTCCAGCATGTCAAAACCTTTTCCATCTACAGTCGGCAAGGTAGACATGAGTCCTGGTCGATCGATATTCTTAATACGACCCACGATGAAGAATCCTGCCGCTAGTAAAGCACCTGTATTCCCAGCCGATAGGACAGCATCTGCCTCTCCATCTTTGACAGCCTTGGCCGCCAAGACCATACTGGCATTTTTCTTCTTCCGAATAGCTCTCGTAGGTTCATCGTCTGAATCAATCTTTTCATCCGTATGGATAATGCTGACGCGCTCTGTCGCTGTCAGATATTGCTTGATTTTAGCCTCATCTCCGTAGAGTTGAACCTCAATATCTGAAAAGTCAGCAAGGGCTTGATTGACACCCTCAACGATGGCCTGAGGTGCGTAATCGCCCCCCATGGCATCTACTGCGATTTTTTTCATTTCTTTTCCTCTTTTAGTAATTGTCCCCAGTCTGCTAGGGAATCAATAAATTTCTTTGATTTTAGGTGAATCCCAACGTACTCTTCGTAGAGTTGATCCATAAATTGGCGTAGCTCTTGCTTGATTTCAGGCTTGAGCGAAATGGTCTCCAAAGTCTCAAAATCAATAGCTTGAAACTGATTGAGCAGATAAGGGATATTGGGATTGAGATGGCAACGTCTCTCATCCTCATGATAATGTTCTGGACAGAGGCAGGCGCCATATTTGAAAGAAAAGTCAAAAGCCTGACCAACCCGATGGCAAAAAACACACTCATTAAAATTGAGACTAATACCAAATTGAGTCAAGATTTGAATTTCAAAAATATTGGTCAAGACCTGATAATCCAAGCCTGCTTCCATCAGCTCCAAAGTCTTTTGTAAAAAAGCAAACAAGGGAGCATCCTGCTGATTGTCCTGCAAACTAGCATCTGCAAGAGCTGCTACGTAGGTCGCATAGGCCATGACAAAGAGGTCGCTATTAATCTTGGGAAAAGTCATCACCTCATGATAGTCCTCAATGTAGCTAAGCCCATCATCATTGATTCGTAAGAGAAACCGAGCCAGCACCAAGGGTTGAATAACAGGAGCTAGTTTGGACTGACCAGCGTGTTTGACGAAAAACATGCGCTTGCCAGCCTGCTCTGTAAAAATCTTGACTAGCTTGTCATCCTCACGAAAATTGCGATTGTAGAGCACCAAGCCTTGACTCGTGATAGACTGAATCATGCTTCTCTCATATACTCCTCAAGTCGTTTCATGGCTTCTTTGATAGTCTCCATGCTGGCTGCATAAGATAGGCGAACATAACCTTCCCCATAACGCCCAAAGGCTGCACCAGGGATAAAGGCAACAGCCTTCTTCTGAGCAAAATCCTTGAGAAAAGCAAAAGAATCTTGATTATATCCTGCTGGAATCTTAGCAAAGATATAGAAGGCACCGTCTGGTTTGATAATCTCAAAACCAAGAGCAGTCATTTTCTCGATAATATAGTCCCGACGCTGGATGTATTCCTTCTTCATAGGTTCCGCATCATTTTTACCAGCCGTCAAGGCTTCCACCGCAGCATGTTGAGCCATGGTATTTGCGGCAGTCACCAAGTACTGGTGACTCTTGATTAACTGGGCTGTAAAGGCTGCAGGAGCAAAAATCAGACCCAAACGCCAACCGGTCATGGCATGTGATTTAGATAGACCATTGATAATAATAGCCTGATCTCTCAACATAGTTCCCAGAGATACATGGGCTTCCCCTGTATAGGTCAATTCTGAGTAAACCTCATCACAGACAACGAAAATCTCGTACTTGCGTAAAACAGCTGCCAAGGCCTCCAACTGTTCCCGACTATAGGTAATTCCTGTCGGATTAGCCGGATAGTTAAGAATAACCGCCTTGAGCTTGTCTCCCTGCTCCAAAATGGCCTTCTCCAACATTTCAGGAGTCAAGACAAACCCATTTTCAGTTGTGTCAATCTCGACAACCTCTGCCCCAACTAGATTGACAATCGGTTCATAACCCGGATAAGCAGGAGCTGGCAAAAGCACCTTGTCTCCCTCTTCCAAAATAGCTGTCAAAGTAGCAGATAAAGCCTCTGTCGCCCCAATTGTAACCAAAATTTCATTTTCAGGAGCATAGTCCAGTTGGTACTTTTCCTTAACAAAGTCACTGGCTGCCTGACGTAGAGTCAGCAAACCACTCATCCCTGTATAGTAGGATTGGTTCTGATCAATCGCTCGCTTAGCCGCCTCCTTGACATGGTCTGGCGTTGTAAAATCAGGTTCCCCCAAGGTCAAACGCAAGACCCCAGGAATCTCCGAAATAGCTTGGTCAAACTGACGAATCAACGAAACTTGAATCTTATCTAACTGTTTATTAAAGCGCTTAGTTAAGTCCATAGATACCTCCTACTTTCAAAACGTATCTCTATTATACTACAAAAGCCCCCCGACCGCAAAAATACATGATAGAATAGCTTTCCACTTTCTATTTTACTTTTCCTCTTTACAGGTCTATAATAGTAACAGATTCTATTTGGAGGTTTTTATGTCATTTCTATCAAAAAATGGAGCAGGCATCTTGGCCTGCCTTCTGATTTCAATCGTATCTTGGTACTTAGGAGGATTCTTCCCTGTGATTGGCGCGCCTGTCTTTGCAATTTTCATAGGCATGCTTCTCCATCCCTTTCTCTCGCCTTATAAACAACTGGATGCGGGATTGACCTTTAGTTCCAAGAAATTGCTTCAATATGCTGTTGTCTTGCTTGGTTTTGGTCTCAATATCTCGCAAGTCTTCGCAGTCGGACAATCTTCACTCCCTGTCATCCTGTCCACCATCTCAATAGCTCTGATTATTGCCTATTTCTTCCAGCGCTTCTTTGCACTGGATACAAAACTGGCTACCTTGGTTGGAGTAGGTTCTTCAATCTGTGGTGGTTCTGCCATTGCAGCGACAGCGCCCGTTATCCATGCCAAGGAAAAGGAAGTAGCCCAAGCCATCTCCGTTATCTTTTTCTTCAATGTCTTGGCTGCGCTCATCTTTCCAACCCTCGGCACCTGGCTTCATCTATCCAATGACGGCTTCGCCCTCTTTGCAGGAACTGCAGTCAATGATACTTCCTCTGTAACCGCCACAGCTAGCGCCTGGGATAGTCTCTACCAGACCAATACCCTCGAATCCGCAACCATTGTCAAACTCACACGTACTCTAGCTATCATCCCCATCACTCTCTTTCTCTCCTACTGGCAAAGTCGTGAACAAAAAAATAAGCAAGGCTTACAATTGAAAAAAGTCTTCCCACTGTTTATCCTTTACTTTATCCTTGCATCTCTCCTAACCACCCTACTGACCTCTCTCGGGGTATCCAGTAGTTTCTTTACCCCTCTCAAACAACTCTCCAAATTCCTCATTATCATGGCCATGAGTGCTATCGGTCTCAAAACAAATCTGGTCGCTATGGTCAAATCTAGCGGAAAATCCATTGTTCTCGGAGCGATTTGCTGGATTGCCATCATTCTCACCAGTCTTGGTATGCAAACCCTTATCGGCATTTTCTAATACTCTTCGAAAATCTCTTCAAACCACGTCAACGTCGCCTTGCCATAGGTATGGTTACTGACTTCGTCAGTTCTATCCACAACCTCAAAACTGTGTTTTGAGCTGACTTCGTCAGTTCTATCTGCAACCTCAAAACCGTGTTTTGAGCAACCTGCGGCTAGTTTCCTAGTTTGCTCTTTGATTTTCATTGAGTATAACACAAAAGGTAGCCCACCAGCTACCTTTTTCTTATGCTTCCTCAATCAAGCGTGTATGTTCTCTCTTGATACAACGATTCATCACGATGTCATCGCATCCACCAGCACGCAAGATTTCTTCCGCCTCTAGACTTTCAAGTCCTAGCTGTGCCCAAAAAATCTTAGCATCAGCCTTGAGAAAATCACGCGCTACATCAGGCAGAAATTCACTGCGACGGTAAACATTAACAATATCTACAGGAAAAGGAATCTCAGCGAGGCTGGCATAAGCCTTTTCACCCAAGATTTCGCCACCTGCCGCCTTGGGATTGACAGGGATAATTTTATAACCCCGAGCCTGCATTTCCTTGGTCACTCGATTGCTGGTTGTTTCTTCACGGTCTGATAACCCCACCACAGCAAGGGTTTTACTCGTTGCCAGATACTGACGAATCACGCCATCACTTGGATTGATAAATTCTTGACTCATAGAAATCCTCCTTTTTCATCAGTATAGCACATTTTGAAAAGGCTTGCAGAATTCTACTACAAAAAAGGAGGACTAGCCCCCTTTTTATTTAGCCTCGTACCATGTTACCCCTTCATTTTCATCTGCGATGAGGGGAACACTGAGTTGAATGGCTTCTTCCATGGTTTGTTTGACCAATTTTTTCATCTCTGCTAGTTCCGATTTAGGCACTTCAAGGACGATTTCATCGTGCACTTGCAGAAGCATCTTAGTCTGATAAGCACCTGCAACTAAGGCTTTATCCAGCTGGATCATAGCAATCTTGAGAATATCTGCTGCAGACCCCTGGATAGGTGAGTTGATGGCCGTTCGCTCTGCAAAACCACGAATATTGAAGTTGCGCGAATTGATATCTGGCAACTCACGACGACGCTTGAAGAGGGTCTCTACATAGCCCTTATCACGCGCCTCACGCACCACTTCATCCATGTAGTTTTTAATACCTGGGAAGCGTTCAAAGTAGGTATCAATGTAGGCTTTGGCCTCCTTACGGCTAATCCCCAGATTATTAGACAAACCAAAATCTGAAATCCCGTAAACCACTCCAAAGTTAACGGCCTTGGCATTGCGACGGTCGTTTGCAGTCACATCCTCAGGACGCTCAATGCCAAAGACTCGCATGGCTGTCGAAGTATGAATGTCAGCACCCTCTTGGAAGGCCTTTATCAAGTGTTCATCTTTAGAAATATGAGCCAAAACGCGCAATTCAATCTGCGAATAGTCGGAACTGAGCAGCACACTATCCTCCCACTCTGGAACAAAAGCCTTCCGAATGAGACGGCCCTGCTCCAAACGCACAGGAATGTTTTGCAAGTTTGGATCCACACTAGACAAACGCCCGGTCTGGGTCAAATCCTGCACATAGCGAGTATGAATCTTTCCATCAGCTAAAATCCAATCCTGCAAGCCAATCACATAAGTAGACTGAATCTTAGCAATCTGACGGTAGTCGAGGATTTTCTTAACAATCGGAGCAATCGGAGCAAGGCGCTCCAAGACATCCACCGCTGTCGAGTATCCAGTCTTGGTTTTCTTAGTGTATTCTAGAGGAAGTCCCAATTTTTCAAAAAGAAGTGCCCCCAACTGCTTAGGCGAGTTGATATTAAACTCCTCACCAGCCAGCTCATAAATCTCCTGAGTCAGTTTTTCAATGACAAGCTCATTTTCAGCCTGCATCTCAAGCAAGGTCTCTTTCTTAACCGTAATCCCAGCAATCTCCATCTTGGCAAGGACAAAAGCCAGAGGTTGCTCCATATCATAAAGAAGCTCTAATTGCCCATTTTCACTGAGTTTTTCAAGCAAAATAGGCTCTGTTTCGACCAAAACTGCAATCTTCCGAGCCAAGTGTTCCAAGAATTTCTCGCGTTCAGGAATGGCCTTTTTAACACCTTTACCGTAGAAGGTCTCATCATCAACCAAGTAAGTCTGACCATAAAGACTAGCAATAGTCGCAATTTCATTGTCCTCCACAGTCGAAAGGAGATATTTAGCTAAACGGCTATCAAAAGCAGGCGCCTGTAAATCCACACCAAAACGATTCAAGAGAACTTTGGCCTTCTTAAAGTCATACACTCTCAGAGGTGTTTTTTCTAAGAAGTCCTTGAAAATTGACTCTTGCAAAAGCTCAAGCTTGTCTGTAGCATAGAGCTTTTCCCCACAAGACCAGGCAAATCCAACCAAATCATCCGTATGGTAATTTTCACCAAAAAGCTCAAAATGGAAGATAGACTCTTCACTCAGCATATTTTGACTGATTTGGTCAACAATAGTAAAGTCCAAACTTTCAGTCACATCGCCTGAAGACACATTTAAAGCCTGCTTGAGCTGTTTGAAGCCCATCTCATCGTAGAATTTCCCAAGATTTTCAACATCTGGACCACTATAGACCAAATCCTCCAAACCAATCTCAATCGGTGCCTTGGTATCAATGGTCGCCAGTGTTTTAGACAAAAAGGCCTGTCCCTTATCATTGATGAGATTTTCCTTCATCTTAGAAGCCTTCATCCCATCGATATTCTCATAAATCCCCTCGAGCGAGCCATGCTCCAGCAAGAGCTTGATACCCGTCTTTTCACCGATTTTGGTCACCCCAGGGATATTATCCGACTTATCACCCATGAGCGCCTTGAGATCGATAAACTGAGTCGGTGTAAGACCCATCTTTTCCATGAGATAGTCTGGCGTAAAGGCCTCAAACTCAGCCACACCTTTCTTGGAAATCTCAACCACCGTATGCTCGTCCGTCAGCTGAATCAAGTCCTTGTCCCCACTGACAATGGTAATATCAAAACCATCCTGCTCAGCTAGTTTATCCAGCGTCCCGATGATATCATCCGCCTCATACTGAGCCAACTCATAGTGGCGAATACCCATGTGATCCAGCAACTCACGAATGAAAGGAAATTGCTCACGAAACTCATCAGGAGTCTTAGCCCGACCACCCTTATAGTCCGCATACATCTCTGTACGGAAGGTCGTCTTACCCGCATCAAAAGCCACCAAAATATGACTCGGCTCAACTCGCTCCAACAAATGGCTCAACATCAACTGAAAACCATAAATCGCATTGGTATGCAAACCAGCCGCATTCTTAAAACGGTCCAACTGCTGATAGAGCGCAAAAAACGCCCGAAAAGCAACGGAAGACCCATCAATCAATAATAATTTTTTCTTATCCATACACCCATTATAAAGGAAAGCACCAAAAAATACCATTGGGAAGAGCCATACCCAATATTTTTCACACTTTTTCCGAATAAATAGATAGAGCCAGAGAATCCAGTAAACCTAGATTTAAAACTGTGGTATAATGAAAGGAGAAAGAGTATGACTGTACGTCATCCGGGCATCAGCCCAACCAATGATTTGGTTGCTAAGAAAATCTTTAGCAATCCAGAAATCACTTGTCAATTTATCCGCGATATGCTGGATTTACCAGCAAAAAATGTGACGATTTTGGAGGGAAGTAACATTCACGTCTTGCCTTCCCTGCCGTACTCAGCGCAGGATTTCTATACCAGTATAGATGTTTTGGCAGAGTTAGACAATGGCACGCAGGTTATTATCGAAATCCAAGTGCATCATCAGAATTTTTTCATTAATCGTTTGTGGGCTTACTTATGCAGTCAGGTCAATCAAAATCTCGAAAAAATTCGTCAACGAGAAGGTGATACACATCAAAGTTACAAACACATCGCCCCCGTTTATGCCATTGCAATCGTGAATAGCAATTATTTCCAAGATGACTTGGCTTTCCATAGCTTTAGTATGCGCGAGGACACGACAGGTGAGGCTTTAACAATTACAAACAATAGACAAGAAAACCATCTAGTCAAGATGGCATTCTTGGAATTAAAAAAATACAGAGAAACCAGCAAAGACGAGGTTCGCAAGCCGTGGTTGGAGTTTTTCGGCAATAAACCCTTTACCCAAGCACCCGAGCGAGCTATCAGTCAAGCAGACCAACTGCTAGACTACAAGAGCTGGTCCGAGGAGGACAGGAAAATGTTTAGTGAACAGCGTAGACGCGAAGAACAAGCCTTGTTAGCACAGGACTATGCCTTGGAACAAGCTGAAGAAAAAGGTTTAGAGCGTGGGAAAGTTGAAGGAAGGGAAGAAGGGAAACTTTTTGCCTTCTTAGACATGGTTCGTCAAGGTCTCCTGACTTCCGAGGTTGCCAGCCAGCAGTTGGGCATGACCGTCGCTGAATTTGAGGCACTATTGTAAGTTTATAGAATAAAAGTGAACAAATCTGAAACATCGTTTTGTTCACTTTTTTCTTCTTTTCAACAGAACTCTCACTATAGTCCATATCACAAAAAGAGAAGGTCATAAATCCTTCTCTTTTATATCTTCAACTAATTAGTTTTTGCGTTTCACAAATGGAAGGGCACCAAGGAGCAATCCAAGGAATCCTAATGATGCAATTGCAACATTATCTTTACCACCAGTATTAGGAAGTTCTTTCTTATCATCTGCTTTTGCAGCTGGGGCTTGATAAGTGTTATCTTGGCTAGTACCTGCTACAGTTGGTGTAACCGCAGGAGTTGTCGGTGTTTCAGCTGTTGGCATAGCTGGAGCATCCGTTCTAGGAGTTGTTGGTGTAGATGAAGCATCTGTTCCAGGTGCAGCTGGTGTAGTTGGTACAAGTGCAGGTTCATTTACAGCTGTGTTATCACTTTGTCTACCTTCTTCTTTAGTTGGGCTACCTGTACTATCACCTACTTTTTTAATTTCAGGATACTCTGGAAGTTCTTCTTGAACTAAAGCTTCACCTTTTTCTGATTTAGGTTGTTCAGCTGGTTTATTTTCCTCAGCAGGAGCGGGATTTGTAGTTTCTTCAGCTTTTTTATTTGCCGCATCTAATTCTTTTTCTGCTTCTTTTGCAGTTAAGCCTTCTTTGAATCGTTTCACAAAGTCAGATCTCTTTTTAGCTGCTTCTTCCTTTAATTTTTCAATTACTTCCTGTTTTTGTTTTTCTAATTCAGGATCATTCTTCGTATCAGCTTTTTCTAATTCTGCAATTGCTGCTTTTAATGCCGCATCATAATTAGCTAAGAATTCTTTTTGCGCTGCTTCTTCTTTAGCTGCCGCTTCTTTATCTTCTTCTGCAGCCTTCTCATTCGCTTTATCGATTAATTTCTCTGCTTCTTCTACAGTTAATCCTTTTTCGAAGCCTTCTACGATTTGTTTTCTTGTTGCGTCTGATGCTGCTTTTAATGCTGCAATTGTATCAGCTTTTGCTTTTGCTTCTTCTGGACTATTCGTTTCAGCTTTTTCTAACTCTGCAATTGCTGCTTTTAATGCTGCATCATAATTAGCTAAGAATTCTTTTTGCGCTGCTTCTTCTTTAGCTGCCGCTTCTTTATCTTCTTCTGCAGCCTTCTCATTCGCTTTATCGATTAATTTCTCTGCTTCTTCTACAGTTAATCCTTTTTCGAAGCCTTCTACGATTTGTTTTCTTGTTGCGTCTGATGCTGCTTTTAATGCTGCAATTGTATCAGCTTTTGCTTTTGCTTCTTCTGGACTATTCGTTTCAGCTTTTTCTAATTCTTTGACAGCCTCTTCTAATGCTTTATCATAATTTGCTAAGAACTCGTCTTGTGCTGCTTTTTCTTTTGCTGCCGCTTCTTTATCTTCTTCTGCAGCTTTCTCATTTGCTTTATCGATTAATTTCTCTGCTTCTTCTACAGTTAATCCTTTTTCGAAGCCTTCTACGATTTGTTTTCTTGTTGCGTCTGATGCTGCTTTTAATGCTGCAATTGTATCAGCTTTTGCTTTTGCTTCTTCTGGACTATTCGTTTCAGCTTTTTCTAATTCTTTGACAGCCTCTTCTAATGCTTTATCATAATTTGCTAAGAACTCGTCTTGTTTTGCTTTTGCTTCTGCTTCTGCTTTTGCTTCTTCCGCAGCTTTTTTATTTGCATCATCAATTGCTTTTTCAGCTTCTTCTACAGTTAAACCATTTTTGAAACCATCCTCGATTTCTTTTTTCTGTTTAGCTGCTTCTGCTTTTAATTTTGTAATGGCCTCTGCAACTTGTTTTGCTAATTCAGGATTATTTTGAGTATCCGCTTTTTTTAATTCTGCAATTGCGTCTTCTAACGCTTTATCAAAATTCGCTAAAAATTCTTTTTGAGCTGCTTCCTCTGCTTTAGCTGCTTCTTCCTCTTCTGCTTCCTCTTTTTTAGCAATTTCTTCTATTTCATTTTCAGTAGCTTCTGCGGTTTTCCCTGTCTTGAACCCATCCTCGATTTTAGCTCTCTCTTTAGCTGCTTCTGCTTTTAATTTTGCAATTGTCTCTTTAATACTTTCAGCTGATCCTGGATCATTTTTTGCTTCTTCTTCTAATTCTTTAATAGTTTCTTCTAAAGCTTGATCAAAATTAGCTAAAATTTCATTTTGAGCTGTAGTTTCTTCTGCAGCTTTTACAACTGACGGTTGAGAAGCAATAAATGCGGATCCCAACATAGCAACACTAGCCAAGCTAGTTAAAATTATTTTCTTTTTATCCATTTTAAAAACCTCTTTTTTATAATATATTCCTTTCCATTATAACGTTTCTTAATGTCATAAGCAAGCAATATAAATAAACCCTTTTAATTCATTTAAACTGGAAAAATTTATCCTTTCTAAATCTTATCTTTTCTTCAATCCACTACAGTTGACAAAGAGCCAAAAAAGCTAAAAAGCAGGAGATTTCTCCCCTGCTTTGATTTAATTACTTAAAATTAAACCCATTCACCATTAGCATTCACAGTATACCCATTAATTGTAGTATTAACTGCCAAAGCTCCTGAAGAATATGAATAATACCATTTACCAGCTACTTGGAACCAACCTGTCTTCATAGCGCCTGAACTAGCAAGATAATACCATGTTCCACCTTGGTTCAACCAACCTGTCTGCATAGCACCTGAAGCATTGAGGTAATACCAATTGCCATCTACAAATTTCCAGCCTGTCTGCATAGCACCTGAACCGTCAAGATAATACCATGTACCATTGTCTTTTATCCATCTAGTACCCATTTTACCTAAACTATCAAAATGATACCAGCTGCCATTTATAAATTTCCAGCCAGTTTCCATAGCACCTGAGCCGTTAAGATAGTACCAATTACCATCAACTTGTTTCCAGCCAGTTTTCATCACACCAGTTTCATCCAAGTAATACCATGACCCATCTTTGACCCAACCTGTCTTCATTCCATCTTCTTTAGAGAAATAATACCAATCCAGTCCAATTTTCTTCCATCCAACATGACGATTTCCCTCATCATCGATGAAGAATTTTTTACCATCAATTAAAACAATACCTGGTTTAAGGACACCTTCCTCATCTAAGAAATAATGTTTCCCGTCTACTGTAATATCCCCTGTTAGACGAACACCTTCTTTTAGATAGTAAGTTTTATCATCAATTTTGATAAAGCCAGTTTTCTTATCACCATTTTCAACAAAATAGTAAACCTTATCAGCAACTTTTACAAATCCTAACTGTTTGAAACCATCTTTTTCATCTAGGTAGTATTGCTTATCACCTGCAGTCAATAGACCTTTTTTCATAGCTCCATCAGCTTCAAAGTAGTAAGTCTTACCATCAATTTTTTGCCAGCCGGTAACCTTTTTGCCGTCCTTAATATAGTAGACCTTCCCGTTCTCCGTTTTGAATTGACCTGCAGAAGTAGACTGGTTTTGATTATTACTATTATTTTGGTTAGTATTAGTCGTTGAATTTGAACGATAAATATGGTAAAGTGTATCACCTTTTAATTCACCATTAACATAAGTATAGTTGGCAATATCCAGACGACTGGTATCAGAAGCTGCAGATCCTGTACGTGGATCTTTAATATCAACTGGAACATCACTACCAGGTTTATATTCTACAAAACGAACTGCTTTGACAGAAGAGTTAGAAGTTGTTGAGCCACTATTATTGTTTGTACCAGTACCATTTTGGTTATTGTTCCCATTAGTATTACTAGTGCTACCATTGTTTTGGTTGTTATCTCTATGGTATGGATTGGTCTGAGTACCAGAATTCGTAGTACCTGTTGTAGCAGTTGGCGCATACATATGATACATAATACCATTCTCTTCTCTACTAGAAGTATAGATATAATTTGCAATTTCAGGGTGATTCTCAATAGATGCAGCTGTCACAGCAGATCCTGTTAGTGCAGTTTTGATATCTACAGGTCCACCATTTTTAAATGTTGCATAGTGGACTTCTTTAACCGTAGAAGTTGTTGAAGTCGTTGTTGCCCCTGTTTCAGCAGCTTTTACTTGTTGGACCGTAGCCATCGCTAGCACTGAAGTAGCTAGCAAGATACCTGTTAGTGTTTTTCTCATAGAAAAAATCCTCCTGTATTAAGATAATAAATTTATCTAAATTATATCCCTTTCCTATAATAAATGCAATAAAAAACATAAAAAGTGTAGAAATATTTAAGAGTAACAAAAAGAGAGCAGTTCAAACCACTCTCTTTGTTATTTTATACCCATTCACCGTTGGCATTTACATAGTAGCCATCGACTGTAGTACTTACTGCAAGGGCACCTGAACTATAAGCATAGTACCATTTACCACCAACTTGGAACCAACCAGTTACCATAGCACCTGAGCCTTTGAGGTAGTACCATGAATCACCTACTTTAGCCCAACCTGTTTGCATAGCACCTGAACTATTTAGGTAGTACCAAGTGCCACCATCTTGCAACCAGCCAGTTTGCATCTCACCTGAACCATTTAGATAGTACCAAGTGTTGCCATCTTTAACCCACCATTTTTGCATGATGCCTTCAGCGTTAAAATAGTACCATTTACCACCATCTTTAAGCCAACCAACTTGACGTTTACCTTCTTTATTTACATAAATCCAATGATTGTCAACTTTGTTCCAGCCAGCTTTAGTATCAGAATCATCTGTCAAGAAGTACGTTTTACCATCAACAGTGATTTCACCGAACTTACGCTCACCTTCTTCAGTAACATAGTAATACTTATCTCCAGCATCCTTGATAAGACCAGTCTTACGTTCACCTTCTGCTGTGATGTAATACCATTTACCAGCACTGTCTTTTACAATACCTGACTTGGTTGTGCCATCTTCAGCAAAGAAGTACCATTTTGCCCCAACTTTATGAGCTCCAGTTGTCACAACACCATCTTTGACAAAATAAGTTTTACCATTATCGGTAACAACTTCTGTCTTACGAGCTCCATCTGACACAAAATAATAGGTTTTTTCTCCTACTTTAATGAAACCAGTTTTCTTAACACCTTGTCCATCTAGATAGTAACGTTCAGAGGTGTTTTCAAGTACTCCGTGAGCCATAACACCTTCACTATCAAAATAGTAAGTTTTACCATCAACATTTGCCCAACCTTTTACAGGGTTTCCTTTATAGTAAAGATAACGATTCCCAGCTGACTCACGCCATTTTACATCCTTGTCAGACGTCTTATAACCCTGAGTATTTAATTCACTAACTGGAGCATCTGGATCATTTACATGATCTTCAATCTTTGTTCCTTTTTCAACAAATAGGTAATATTTTCTCCCACCTTCAACAAAAGTACGTTGGTATTCAAAACCATCAATTGATGGATGTTTTGAAATAGGTTGATTACCATCTTCATAAAAAACTGTCTTACGCTCCTGTGAGCGCCCATTAATCACTGTGACCCACTCAGTTCTATAAACAACTTCTTCCGCACTTACTGGACTAGCAGTAGTAGCAGAATAACTTGTCAAAACTGCTGCACTTGCCATTGTTAGACTAGCTAATGCTAGAGCTAAAGCTTTTTTATTCTTCATTTGAATATTCTCCATTTTTAAAAATTTAGGTGATAAACCTAGCTTTATTGTATCTTATTTTTTAAAAAAATTCTAAGAAAAACTGAACTTTTTATGTAAAAAATAAAAAGCAGAAGAAATCTTCTGCTTTTTTGATTAAACTAGATTATTTAACCCATTCACCGTTTCCGTTTACAGTGTATCCACCTACAGTTGTGTTAACTGCAAGGGCACCTGAACCGTCAACGTAGTACCATTTACCAGCAACTTCAAACCATTGGCTAGCTTTCATAGCACCTGATGCTTCAAGGAAGTACCATTTGCCACCGTCTTGCAACCAACCAGTTTCCATAGCACCTGAACCGTTTAGGTAGTACCAAGTGTTACCATCTTTAACCCACCATTTTTGCATTACGCCTTCAGCGTTAAAGAAGTACCATTTACCGTCAACTTGTTTCCAACCAGTAGCTTGTTTGTTGTTGTCGAAGTAGTGCCATCCGTTTTCACCTTGAACCCACTCAGTACGAGCAACGTTATAAGTGTCAGTTTTTTCGATTGTCAACTCACCGTTAACAAACATGTCTGAACCTTCACGTACAACTTCTTCTGCATCAAGTAGAGTACCTACTGTAAGATTAGCAGGAACAAAGTAACCTTTTGGAGCTTGATCAACACGGTAAACTACATAACCACCGTTTTCAACAGCAAACTCAACATCACCTGCTGCGTCAGTAGTTCCTTCAATTAAAGCTGGTTTTTTGTAGTTGTCAAAGTCTTCTGGTGTTTTGTATACTAAAGCAGCTACTTTAACACCTGCTACAGGGTTACCTTGGACATCTTTAACATGTACACGAACATGAGTACCATTACCAAATACATCTGGTAAAACCTTACCATCTTTACCGATACGATTTCTTACAGCGTATGGGTTTGTAGCTGGAGTTGCTGGTTTGTATTGGTCAGCATCAGCAACTACACCAGTGTGAGCTGAAACAACTGTGTTTCCGCTATAGTTAGCTTGGTCGATTTTACCAGTAAGTGGGTTTACACGACCAGTACTATAACCGTTGTTACCATCAGCTGAAACAGCTTGTACAGCACCAAATGCTGCAAGAGCGACTGCGCTTGTCAATAAAACTTTTTTCATCGTTTTATCTCCTTTGTTTTTCTTTAAAATATTTTTCGTAAGACTATCTTACTACCATACAGTATATAAATATTTGCAGGATTTGTCAAGGGTTTTCTTCTACTTTTTAAAGTTTTTACCCATTTTTAGAAAAAAAGGTGAAAAAAACAACTTTGCGAGAGTGAATACGCTTAAAATATCCTATATTCAAGTGAAAATCTCACAATTTTTTGATCCTTGAGTAAAATCATTCATATCTAATCCACATAGACAGTTGGACAGAACTCACTTCTGTAGTATTATCCTATAACCCCTTCGAAATGTCAAGCAAAAATGACAAGTTTTTTGATAATAACTTGCCATTTTATAAACTTTCTACTATTTAAAATGTGACCTTATAGCAAGTCCTCAAACTCTGCGACCGTCATACCTAATTGCTGGCTGGCAACCTCAGGTGTCAGAAGACCTTGGCGAACGAGATTTAGTAGCATAGACAAACTTCCTTCAACTTTCCCACGCTCCAGTCCCTGTTCAATGCCCTCTGCGCGACCACGTTCAAGACCACGTTCTAAACCTTGTTCAATACCTTCGGCTCTAGCGGTTTCCAAGGCATAGTCCTGTGCTAACAAGGCTTGTTCTTCTCGCATACGTAGTTGACTAAACATTTTCCTGTCCTCCTCGGACCAGCTTTTGTAGTCTAGCAGTTGGTCTGCTTGGCTGATAGCTCGCTCTGGTTCTTGGGTAAAGGGTTTATTCCCAAAAAACTCCAACCACGGTTTGCGAACCTCGTCTTTGCTGGTTTCTCTGTATTTTTTTAGTTCTAAGAACGCCATCTTGACCAGATGGTTTTCTTGTCCATTGTTTGTAATTGTTAAAGCCTCACCTGTCGTATCCTCTCGCATGCTAAAACTATGAAAAGCCAAGTCATCTGAGAAGTAGTTGCTATCCACGATTGCGATAGCGTATACCGGTGCGATGTGTTTGTAACTCTGATGTGTATCACCTTCTCGTTGACGAATTTTTTCGAGATTTTGATTGACCTGACTGCACAGGTAAGCCCATAAACGATTAATGAAAAAATTCTGATGATGCACCTGAATTTCAATGATTACTTGGGTGCCATTGTCCAACTCCGCCAAAACATCTATACTGGTATAGAAATCCTGCGCCGAGTAAGGTATGGAAGGCAAGACGTGAATATTACTTCCCTCCAAAATGGTCACATTTTTTGCTGGTAAATCCAGCATATCGCGGATAAATTGACAAGTGATTTCTGGGTTGCTAAAGATTTTCTTAGCAACCAAATCGTTGGTTGGGCTGATGCCCGGATGTCTTAGAATCATCCTTTTCCTCCTTTTATTATACCACAGTTTTAAATCTAGATTTGCTAGATTCTCTGGCTCTATCTATTTATTCGGAAAAGAGATGAAAAAACCTGAGAATCATCTCAGGCTTGGTCATTAAATCTTTTTCTCAATACTGAAAAGTGGAGAAAGTGGACGTTTTTCATGGATACGTACAATAGCATCCCCTAGGAGATGAGCGATTGAAATCTGCTCAATCTTATCAATCAAACGCTCTTCTGGGAGATAGATAGTATCCAAAACAACCAATTTCTTAATAGCTGATTTTTGGATATTGTCCATAGCAGGACCAGAAAGAACTGGGTGCGTACAGCTTGCATAGACTTCAACAGCACCAGCTTCTGCAAGGGCATCTGCCGCGTGACAAATCGTTCCAGCTGTATCAATCATATCATCAATCAAGATACAAGTCTTGCCTTCGACCTTACCGATGATGTTCATGACTTCACTGGTATTCATCTTATCAACACTACGACGTTTATCAATGATAGCAATAGATGTTTTCAAAAATTCTGCCAACTTACGAGCACGAGTCACTCCTCCATGGTCTGGGCTGACAACCACATAGTCAGAACCAACCATGCCACGACGCTCAAAATAATCCGCAATCAGAGGAGCTCCCATCAAGTGATCCACAGGAATATCAAAGAATCCTTGAATCTGCGCAGCATGCAAGTCGATTGTCAATAAACGATCCACTCCAGCTACTTCAAGCATATTTGCGACAAGTTTTGAAGTGATTGGCTCACGCGCTCTCGCCTTTCTATCCTGACGTGCATACCCATAGTAAGGCATGACAACATTGACAGATTCTGCACTCGCACGCTTCAAAGCATCCACCATAATCAAAATTTCAAGCAGATTGTCATTTACAGGCGAGCTAGTTGATTGTAGGATAAAGACGTGTTTCCCACGGATTGATTCTTCGATGTTGACCTGAATCTCTCCATCTGAAAATTGGCGAACACTTGATTTCCCCAACTCTATCCCAATCTCCTGCGCTACACGTTTTGCCAATTCTTGATTAGAAGAAAGGGCAAACAGCTTTAAATCAGAAAAAGACATGATTTCCTCCGGTATATATGTATCGCTTGTGCTTTTCACAAGATTTTTCCATCTACCATTGTAGCGCTTTTTGCACTATTTTTCAATCAAAAATAAAAGAAGGGTACCATATTTGTACCCTTGCATCATTCTTTTGAAAAATATTCTAGTTCATCAACTCATTGTGCTTCTCAACAAAGCGATAAGCCTGATAAAAACCATAGAGAGCAATAGCCGTAACCACTGGAATCGCTAGTGGCAACTCTGTCTCTAATTCTACAAAAGGAGAGTTAAACAAGAAATGAGTTCCCAAGGCTAAACCTAGGAAAATAAGCCCCTGTTTCTTGCCAACCTTCTGTCCTTTATAGGCTCTGTAAAGCAAGTAAACACCTACTACAGCCAGACCTGAAAAAGTCCAGTGAGAGGCAATTCCTGAGATGATACGCTCTAAAATTCTCGAAATGGTAAAGTCAAATCCTTCTGGTAAATCCGTACGAATGTAGCCAATATCCTCAATCATTTGGAATCCTAAACCAGAAGCAATTCCTAGTAAAAACAAAGATTTTAATTTTCGCACAGGAATCAAAGCTAAAACAAAAACAAGTGGCAATAATTTCAAGGGTTCTTCTACCAAAGGAGCCACAATCGCACTTTCAAAGGCATTTAAAAATGCATTATCTGGGAAAAGAACCCCCAGCAAATCATGGATATAGGTATTCGCAAAGCTAGACAACCAGCCTGAAAGGAACATCCCACCCAATAAAGACAGAATCAAGGCTTTCTTTGGTAATTCCCATTTTTTCCCAATACGGAAAAGGAAATAAAGAGCCGGAATCATGTAAAAGAGAGCTAGAAAGATAGAAACTCCCATGAGTCCATATTCCGCACCTGACATAGAACCGTCCGTATAATAGATGGTTTCATATTGTACACCAATACATAGCAATAAAATAAAAATAAATAAAATACTGTTTTTCTTCATACACTTTCTTTCTAAATGAATTTTTTACAATTCTACGACTGTCATACTTCCTGTATCCACATCGTAAATAGCACCAGAGATAATGACATCATCTGGTATTAGGGGAGACTCGATAAGGAGTTGCATATCCTCGCGCACACTCTCCTCTATATTTTGGAAGGGCAAGAAGTCCTGGTCTGACACATCGACACCTAGTTCCTCTTTCAGATACTCCTGAAAAGAGCCATTTTCAAAAGTCTGAGCACCACAGTCTGTATGGTGTAACACCACAATCTCTCTTGTCCCCATCTGTTGCTGGGAAATAACCAGCGAACGAATCATGTCCTCAGTCACTCGACCACCTGCATTCCGCAAGATATGAGCATCCCCAAGTGCCAATCCCAAAGCTTGCGCCACGTGCAAACGTGAGTCCATACAGGTCACAATAGCCACTCTTGTTTTGGGTTTAAGTGGCAGATTTAACTGCCCATGTAGGGCAACATAAGCCTGATTGGCTTGCATAAACTGTTCAAAATACGACACGATTCCCTCCTCGAAAATTTGATAGTCAAATATTTCTCCTATCTTATCATTTTTAAGAGGATTTGTCACGGATTATGCAAAGACCTTTTTCAAAACTTCCTGAATCGTTGTCACGCCAATGACCTGAATTTCCATGGGTGGAGTGATTCCTGTCAAGGAATTTTTCGGTACATAGATTTTTGTAAAGCCCAGTTTAGCAGCTTCATTGATGCGTTGCTCGATACGATTCACGCGCCGAATTTCTCCAGTCAAACCCAGTTCTCCCACAAAACATTCCTGAGGGTTGGTTGGCTTGTCTTTATAGCTCGAAGCAATGGCAACTGCAACAGCTAAGTCAATGGCAGGTTCATCCAATTTGACACCTCCAGCAGATTTGAGATAGGCGTCCTGATTTTGCAAGAGAAGACCTGCACGCTTTTCCAAAACAGCCATAATCAAACTCGCACGATTAAAATCAAGTCCTGTCGTCGTACGCTTGGCATTTCCAAACATGGTCGGTGTTACCAAAGCCTGAACCTCCGCCAAAATCGGACGCGTCCCTTCCATAGTCACAACGATTGACGAACCAGTCGCCCCATCCAAACGCTCCTCTAGGAAAACTTGACTCGGATTGAGAACCTCAACCAAACCGCCCGACTGCATCTCAAAAATCCCAATCTCATTAGTGGAACCAAAACGATTTTTGACCGCCCTCAAAATACGGAAGGTATGGTGACGCTCCCCTTCAAAGTAAAGCACCGTATCCACCATATGCTCCAACATACGCGGACCAGCCAGAGTACCTTCCTTGGTCACATGTCCTACGATAAAGATGGCAATGTTATTAGTCTTGGCCAGCTGCATGAGCTCAGCAGTTACTTCACGCACCTGAGACACAGATCCTTGCACCCCTGAAATTTCAGGAGACATAATAGTCTGAATGGAGTCGATGATGAGAAAATCTGGCTGGATGCGCTCTACCTCTGCTCGAACACTCTGCATATTGGTCTCTGCATAGAGATAAAACTCACTATCAATATCACCTAAGCGCTCTGCACGTAGTTTAATCTGCTGGGCAGACTCCTCCCCACTGACATATAGAACTGTCCCCACTTGGGACAACTGGGTTGAGACTTGTAGGAGAAGGGTTGATTTCCCAATTCCAGGATCCCCACCTATGAGTACGAGACTTCCTGGTACCACTCCGCCTCCAAGTACACGGTTGAATTCCTCCATCTCCGTCTTGGTTCGATTGACATTGATGGAGGTCACTTCAGCCAGTTTCATGGGCTTGGTTTTCTCACCTGTTAAAGACACACGCGCATTCTTGACCTCGGCAACCTCAACCTCTTCTACAAAGGAAGACCAAGACTCACAGTTGGGGCAACGTCCCAGATATTTAGGGGAATTATAGCCACAATTTTGACATACAAATGTCGCTTTTTTCTTTGCGATGATAAACCTCTTTCTATATCTCTAACTCACACTCAATCACTTGGCAAAAATCAATCTTCTCATTTGGCACAAACTGGCGCATGAGCATGTTGTGAGTTACCACTATCACAGTCTGATAATCTCGATACTTAGCCATGCAGCCTAGAAAACGAGACTTCATCTCCGTAGCTGTCTCATATTGAATAGTACTATTAGGAAGTAACTCCCCCTTATTTTCCAGAAATATAGTACGAGCTTTTTCAAAATTATCTGTGCCACTTTCATAGACCTGCCATTCAT
>NZ_CAUQJA010000016.1:0-41401 GCF_963518475.1 uncultured Streptococcus sp.
TGTCTTCATATAGCTTAAGATCAATAGAATCGTGTAACACTAGAACAATAACTTTGCTTAGGACAAAACGTAGATATAAGATCCAGATGACTACAAGTAGCATCAGTAAAGCGAGTATTAAACCCCACCGTTTTGTTTCAGGTTGACGTTCTAAAAAAATTGCTAATGCTCCTATAATCATTGATATAATATAACTTAACTGACTAATAGTCTCAATTTGTAGAAGAATATTCTCTGTCGCTGAACCAACTATTTTTTTTACTAATTTCATAAATTACTCTCTTATTCCTCTGCTCCTAAATATTTCTTCGCTTCCTGAACATAGAAAAGCTCGGGATTTTCATGGGCGATACTTTCAAACAAACTACGGGCACGTTCTTCATCTCCTTTTAATTGGGCATTGAGGGCGCCATAATAAGAAAACATGATTCGAGCTAACTTACTTTCTGGTTCAGTGGTATCGAAGTAGTCGTTTGATTTTTTCTTTAAAACAATATCCTCTATAGCTTTTATTATGTTTATTACATTCGTCTTCCTAGCAACCTGAGAATTTGTTCGAACTTTTAATGTAGCTAACATATCGATTTGGTTCGAAATTTCTTCTGCCCTATCAGCATGGATAAGTGAAAGAATCTTAAAGTAAGTTGTTGATAATTCGATTTCAAATTTCTTATTAAAATTTTTACCCTCAAAATTTATTCGTTCCAAATTATCAAGTGTTTCTTCAAACTTTCCTTGGTAGTATAGCGATTGGGCAATAGCTAGTAAACAATTTGCATTATTGAACAGCTGTTGTGACTTAACCGAGTGTTCAGCTACATAACGATAATAACTTATGTGCTTGTCGAAATTAATATCTGTCAAAAAGATATTATCTACAGCTAATTTAACCAGTTTATTGTTTAATGAAATCAATGTCTCAAACCCAAAACATACTACCGTATAAGTAATGAATTTCATAAAATTCATTTCCCCACCTTTAAATAATTCAACAACCATGCCTATAAATGCTAGACAAACTATAGGAAATAAGCAAATGTATACCATTTTTGTCAAATTATATAATTTTGGAATTTCAAATCCAGATATTTTCAACGAATAGTTATTTAATATTTCCTTCACCATTATCCTCCATTGTAGAACTTAAATATAAGAAGGCGCTCGCTATTACTGGAGCTGCTATCGAGACTCCAAATCCAAATGTAGATGCACTAACTGTGACACCATAAATTAAAGCACCAATAACAAAAGCTGTAGCAACTACTACTTTCCCCGCTTTTAATATCTGTTCTCCATGATCCACAGCATAGTCAAATGTCCTTTGGAGATGATCCACCGTTCTTACCCCCGTCTCATTAGTCGTCTTAACTGTTGCGTAGTCTTGTTTGACCTGGTTATGTTCTTTCACATAAGTCACGCGGTAGCCATCCTCTGACTTAGTTCCAACCTCAACCGAGCGATTCTTATAGCCAAAGCCAATGGAAAGATTAGGCGCGAGTTTACTATAGCTTGAACTAATTTTGTCTGCTAGACTGAACTCACTTGTAACTGAATAATCCTTAATCGCTACCTTTCTCTTAAGGTTTACATTTTCATCTAGAAAATCTGTACTCAAACCTCCAACGCTATACTCTCCTTCTTGACTTAACTTACCATCTTTATATTTAGTGTTAAAAGTGATGGCACTATCCCCTTTAAAGTGCCCTTTTATCTGGATCTTGCTCTTGAAATAGTGTTGACCATTGTCATATACTGTTATCTCCTTCTCAAACGTAACTTCATGCCCTTTCAAGAAATCAATCAACTCCTTAGGTTTCCTACCGCCATTCCCATGGGAGGCAAGAGAGATTGTTCTACCCAAGGTCTGTAGTTCCTGCCCACTCATTTGGCTCAAGTCAAAGGCCGTTTCTGGATTATAATGTCGAATATAACGGATTAGCTCCTCATGCAGAGCTTTAGAATTCTCGATCTGTTGATCCCGTAACTTCGTGTCCTGAAAAATCGCAAGGGCTACCACATTATGATAAGGATCTGTCATGCCAACAGCTTTGCGAGACCGACTCAAACCACTTGCAATTGTGGAGAGGGTAGTGGTCACGCCACTCCCCAACAGTTCACCATTAAATGCTTCCATCTGGCTTTCAGTTGTACGAAGAGATTGCAGGGCTTCTTCCTTCTGGCTTTTGATATCTGCGGAAGAAGGATTGCTGATGCCAACCATACCTCCAATTGCAGAGTAAGCTATTGTCAGATCTGGATGGGCAAATTTTACCAGTGACCAGTCTACCTAATCTTTATTATAACATTTTCTCATCATATAGAAAATCCTAGAATAGAATTCTAGGATTTGTATGTCATTTTTTAAAATCATCTACACTGAAGTGCTCATAGGTGATTTTTGAGACTTCCTCATCATAACGACTCAAAAAGTCTTGAAATCTACGATCGATGTAACCGAAGAATAGAACTTCATCTATATCCTCTTTGTTAAAGAAGATAATGTTTTGATTAACAAGCCCTAGTGGAAGACTGACAGCCCCAAAGTCAAAATAACCTTGCTTGCCGTCCTTTTCAGTAACTGGACAATGATTAACAATCATGACAGGCTCCACACCTTCTCTCACTCGAACAACACTTCCAATCGGTAAAGCTGTACGTTCTGACATCAGTTTTCTCCTTCTAAATATTTCTTCGCTTCCTGCACATGGAAAAGCTCTGAGTTTTCATGTGCTATACTTTCAAACAAACTACGGGCACGCTCTTCATCTCCTTTTAGCTGTGCATTGAGAGCGCCGTAATAAGAAAACATGATTCGAGCTAGCTTACTTTCTGGTTCAGTAATGTCAAAGTAGTCGTTTGCTTCTTTATTGAATACAATATCTTTTATTGCTTGGGCTTGAGCAACAAGTTTAGCTTTGCCTCCTTTAAAATCTGGTGCCTTGGACAATTGTTCCTCAAAGAAAGCAATATCTTGCGCATCTTGAAGATGAATGGAAACTTTTAATAGTTCAAAGTTTGATATTAAAAACACATGGTTTCTGAATCTCTTCCAAATTTTCTTCAAATCATATTTGGACATGTTTTCCTTAGCTGATTGAAAATCTCCTTTTAGATAAGCCACTTGACCTTGGATAAATTGGTAATACTCACGATATGTTGCTCTAAAGGGCTTAATAGATTTTTCTGATTGAACTCTGAACATGTCTACATAGAGCTTAAGATTAATAGAATCGTTTAACACTAAATCAATAACTTTTCTAGATACAAATCTTAAATAAAATACAAAGCCGAGAACTAAAAAGACAATAACTAATAATATGAATCCCAATATTTCCAAATTGCTTTGAAATACTAAGCATACTGCCATCACATCCAAAACAAGTCCAATAATTGAGCAAATTAGAATAGTCCTATCAAGTTGTAAAAGAGTGTTTTCTGTCGCTGAACTAACTATTTTTTTTACTAATCTCATATATTACTCTCATTTCACTAATTCTAAATATTTCTTCGCTTCCTGAACATAAAAGAGTTCTGGATTTTCATGGACAATACTTTCAAACAAGCTACGTGCACGTTCTTCATCTCCTTTTAGCTGAGCATTAAGAGCTCCGTAATAAGAGAACATGATTCGAGCTAGCTTATTTTCTGGTTCGGTAATGTCAAAGAAGTCGTTTGATTTTTTATTGCAATAGATATCAACAATAGCCTTTAAACTCAAAATTTCTTTCTGATATTTTAAAAATTGCGATTGAACATTACTTGTTAGTTCTTCAATTTCTACCTTTAATTCTTGCAATTCTAAACAATCATTCAAATGAACCAAGTTTAGGATGCTATAATACTTGATATGAAATACATAGTAGTGATTTTTGGATTTTTTTAGATTACTATTTTTTATTTTATTCAGCAATTCTAAACTATCTTGGAAGTATCCTCTATAAAAGGATACTCTTGCATTTGCCAAATATTTTGGAAGAATCTGAACATTTCTATTTAAAGAATTTGCATCAGCTCTAGCAACTATATCCTGATACTTTGTTAAATTGATATCCTCAAATAAAATATCAATTAAAGCCCTATCTAGTAATATTTTAGATAGAAGAATAAACAATATAAGAAGGACAAGAAATACTGTTAATAGCTTTGTATAAACAGTCGATGAATGGTTAAAAATATAGACATAAACCATTACTGTTGAAAACACTAAAAAATACAGCAAATATTTAAATATAATTTTAAGAAAAATTAATTCTATTTTATCAGCTGACCATGTTCTAATAATTTCTATAGTTCTTTTCATATAACACTCCTGTTTTTAAGATAATCTCACTCCCCCTTCAGAGCTTCAAATTTCGCTTTCATGGTTGGATTTTTTCGAGTCAATTTTTTGACCGAAACATCTTCCAACTTGTTGTTCGCTAGGCGGAGTTGGTTTTCAGATGTTGTCAGGAACTTCTTAACCTCTTCCATGCGTTTGATAGCCTTGTCAATTTCATCGATAGCTTTGCCAAAGTTAGTCGAAGCTGAGTTATAGTTCTTAGCAAAGGCTAGTTTAAAGGCATCTAAGTCTTCCTCAAAATGCGTAATGTCAATATTTTGCTCTCGAACCAAGGCCAATTCTTGTTTGTATTTGAGAGAATTAAGAGCCGCATTACGCAAGAGTCCAATCAGCTGAATGAAGAACTGGGGACGAACCACATACATCTTTTCATACTCGTGGCTGACGTCTACAATCCCTGTGTTAAAGTAGTCATTATCGGCTTCAAGCATAGTCACCAAAACCGCATATTCACAGTTCTTTTCCCGACGGTCCTTGTCTAATTCCTTGTAAAAATCTGCATTCTTGTGCTTCTTCTCTGTTCCATCTGCTTCATTTTTCATCTCAAACATAATGGAGATAATCTCTACTCCATTTTCATCACATTCACGGAAGATAAAGTCTCCTTTAGAACCACGCGCAGAAACCTTGTTATCCTTCTCAAAGTAAGCATTTGGAAAGGCAAAACTACGGACCTTGTTAAACTCACTTTCAGCATACTGTTCCAGACTTTCCCCGATGGCTTTTGTAGATTGTTGCGCCTTAAAATTCTTGTAAAATTCAACCTGTTCACTGGCTGCCTTGAGCTGGGCTTCGTAGTTTTGCTTAACTGAAGCAAGAGAAAGCTCGTTTTCCTTTTCTTGCAGTAGGAGCTGATTTTTGACCTGGTCTCGTTCTTTTTCTAGGTCAGAAAGGGTCTTTTGCAGTTGATTTTCATGCTCCAAACGCAAGGTCGCCAATTGGTTTTCCAAGGCCTGTACTTCCTTGTCCTTAGCCAATAAGGCCTCATGGCTTGTCTGTTCAACTTCTTTCTTGGCCAATTCTTTTTCTGTATCAAAGTTTTGGATTTGACTCTGTAATTGCGCAATTTCTTGGTCTTTTTGAGCCAGTTTAGTCTGTTGCTCATTCATGGCCTTTTGCTCAGCCAAGGCCAGTTCCTGCTTCATCCGATCGTGCAATTCCTTATCAAACTCTGCTGTTCTCACTTGGGATAAAAGTTCAGCATACTGGCTCTCATTTACTGTAAAGACTTCCCCACAGTTGGGACATTTGATTTCGTTCATATCGTTCCTCTTTCTAGACTTCTGTAACCATTATATCATGCCTAAGGGAAAATCAAAAACAGCGAGTCGAAACCCACTGTTTATCTTCTTTTTCTTTAAATTTTTTCCAAGGCCAAGCGCAAGTCTTCAATCAAATCTTCTACGTTTTCAAGACCGATTGATAAACGAATTTGATTTGGTGTGACACCTGCTGCTTCTAGATCTTTTTCTGACAACTGACCGTGAGTGGTTGTCGCTGGATGGACAACAAGCGATTTAGCATCTGCCACGTTTGCTAGGTCAGAGAATATTTCTAAATGATCAATTACCTTGCGAGCTTCTGCCTCCCCACCTTTGACATGGAAGGTAAAGATTGAGCCAACACCTTTTGGCAAGTATTTCTCAGCCAAGGCATGGTAAGGACTATCTGCTAGTTTTGGATAATTGACCTTTTCTACCTTAGGATGGTTGACAAGGAAATCAACAATTTTCTCTGCATTTTGTACATGACGTTCCACACGAAGTGAAAGGGTTTCAAGTCCTTGGAGCAAGAGAAAGGCATTAAATGGTGACAAGGCCGCACCTGTATCACGAAGCAATTGGACACGGACAGCGATAATAAAGGCTGCTGCACCCACATCACGAGTATAGCTCAAATTGTGGTAGCTTGGGTCTTCCTCAACAAATTGAGGGAATTTCCCTGAAGCCGCCCAGTCAAAACGCCCGCTATCGACAATCACTCCACCAATAGTCGTACCATGCCCACCGATAAACTTAGTCGCAGAGTGAATAGCAATATCTACACCGTGAGAAAAAACGTTAATCAAATAAGGTGTTGCAAAGGTATTATCTGAAACGAGTGGAATCTGATGCTTATGAGCAATCTCTGCCAATTTTTCCAAATCTGGAATGTTAATCAAGGGGTTGCCCAAGGTTTCAATCAAGACAAGCTTGGTATTGTCATTGATAGCTGCTTCTACTTCCTCCAAATTATCCACGTCCACAAAGGTTGTTGTGATACCATAACGAGGAAGGGTTTCCTTCAAGAGGTTGAAGGTCCCGCCGTAAATAGTTGATGCCGCTACTACATGATCACCAGCATGGGCAAGCGCCAAAATCGTATAAGTCACTGCAGCCATACCTGATGCGGTTGCAAGAGCTCCAACACCACCTTCAAGGGCAGCAATTCTTTCTTCAAAGGCAGCTGTTGTGGGGTTGGTGATACGAGTATAAATGTTCCCTGGTTTTCTCAAGGCAAACAAATCGGCACCTTCCTGCGTGTCATCAAAAACAAAGGATGTTGTTTGATAAATCGGCACCGCACGAGACTTGGTAGCTGGATCCACAACTTGACCAGCATGTAGTTGCAAAGTTTCAAATTTAAAATCACGAGTCATAAAACGACCTCCAAATAGTTTGATTAAGGATATTGTAGCACCTTAAGGTATAGTTTACAAATATCAGTTTTCTATATTTTGATATAAGAAATAGCTATTACTCTATTTTAAAAACGAAAAAAGCACGACTCAATCGTGCTCATTTTCTTAATCTACATAAGTATCTTCATTTTTATTGAGGAAGGCATATGGAAGACCCATCAAGAGACCACCACCGATCAAGTTCCCAATGAAGGTTACCCCCCAGTGACGAAGCATATTTCCAACACCGAAGTTAGCAATTGAATCAGCAGCAACACTGAATTTTACAATCGCGAAAGAAGCAAAGTTAGCAGCAATGTGCTCGTTTGTTAAGAATACAAACATGTAAATCGCTGATAAAACGAGCCAAAGTTTAGCACCACCATCTTTGACCAAAACAAATGAAAGAATCGCAATATTTACGAAAATATTTGCCAAAATCGCCTCAAGCAAGATTAATTCATTTGAACGGCCTAACTTCATCTCAACAACACCTGAGATGAAACTATCGTGAGTCAGATTTGCATAGGCTGCCGAATGAGCAAAGCCCCAACCTGCTATTAAAGCCCCGATAAGGTTAAACAAGGTACAGTAAAGTAAAATCTCAGCTGTTTTTCTCCAAGAGATTTTTTTCAAGAAACTACCAGCAGTCAAAAACATCATGTTTGATGTTACCAACTCGGCATTCAAGAAAACAATGTAGGCCAAGCCCCAAGCAAAGACAAATGGGAAGAGGAAGCGTCCACTACCTGGTGCAATTTTATTAATCAAGTCAGCCCCAACTGCACCAGCAGCTGTACTGAAGGTTAAAAATGCACCTGCGAACATAGAACGAATCGCATACTTAAATTTGCTTTGACTATAAAGACTTTCCTTCTTCTTGCAAGCAAATTCAATCTTTGAGATAAATTCTGAAGAAACCATAATAAACTCCTAAAACTTTTATTTGTGATAATTATAACATAAAATAGCTATAATGAAAAGCCTTTCCTAATTGTATTTTTTCTAAATTTTAAAATTTCAGAAATCGTTTACATTGTTTTAATAACAAACTTTTAGAAGTTTTAATCATCAGAATATTGAGTTTGCATGGAATAACTTTTATTCTATTTAATATATTTTGTTATTACAATTTACAAAACGATTTTCTCTGCAAGCCTATTTTATAAAAGAAAAAGAGAGAATTGTTCTGATTCTCCCTAATAAACTGATTCTTCTTAATCGACATAAGTATCTTCATTCTTATTTAGGAAGGCATATGGTAAACCGATCAGAAGCCCTCCACCTATAAAGTTGGCAATAAAGGTAACTCCCCAATGTCGAAGGATATTTGGAAGATCAAAGTGAGGTACTTGATCAGCAATCATGCTGAATTTCATAATACTGAAAGAAGCAAAATTGGCAGCGATGTGCTCATTGGACAAGAAGACAAACATTGAAATAGCTGATAAAATGATCCATAGTTTGGCAGCACCATCTTTGACTAATATAGACGAAAGAATGGCAATATTTACAAATACATTGGCAAGAACCCCCTCAAGCAGAACTAACTCACTTGGACGCGCCAACTTCTTAGCTACAAGCTTAGGAAGGAAACTATCATGGGTCAAATGGGAAAATGCTGATGAGTTAGCAAAGGCCCATCCAGCTACCAGGGCACCAATGAGATTAAACAAAGTACAATAGAGTAAAATAATCATTGCCTTTTTCCAATCAATCTTTTTCAAGAACACTCCAGCTGTTAAATACATCATATTTGAAGTTATCAATTCCGCATTTAGAAAGACGATATAGGCCAGCCCCCAAGCGAAAACAAATGGGAAAAGGAAATACCCGCTACTTGGAACAATACTATTTAATAAATCCGCACCAATAGCCCCAGCAGCTGTACTAAAAGTTAAAAAAGCCCCTGCAAACATAGAACGAATAGCATACTTGTACTTACTTTGATTGAAAAGACTTTCTTTTTTGTGGCAATAATAATCTATCTTCGAAATAAACTCTGAAGAACTCATAAATATCTCCTATTTTTTTATATTTATCATTATAACATAAAATATTTGAATAGATAATCATTTTCTTAAATTTATAACATTTGTATTGATTTATACTCTTCGAAAATTTCTTCAAACCACGTCAGCTCTATTTGCAACCTCAAAACAGTGTTTTGAGCAAGCTGCGGCTAGTTTGCTCTTTGATTTTCATTGAGCATTAGCATTACATAGTTTGCTTATAAAGCCATAAAAAGAACCAGTAAAACTAAATGTTTACTGATTCTTTAACTATTAATAACGTTGCTTATATGGTTGATTGAAGGCTGTTAGAACTTCTTCAGGTGTTTGTGAATAGTCTTTTGTATCTTTCAAATCACCTTTTACAATAATACGCTCTGTCGCATCATAGTCCACACAGGTTACAAGCGTGATTTCATCAACACCACTACGATCATCAATCTCATCGACGCGATCTGGCGTCACATGCTTCACTTCACGGATTTCATAGGTATAAACTTTATTCTTATCAGTTAGATAAATTTTCATTCCATTTTTAGCGCGTGCCAGTGGAGAAAAGAGCATTTGACTGGCATTTTCTGCTGTAAAGATGTGGTGGCTCGCAAGGGAATAGTTTCCTTTCCCCATCACTTGATCACGCTTCATTGTACCAGCTCCATAGAAAAGATTGACATTATCAAGTCCCTTAAAAATAGGCAAGTTAATTTCTACCTCAGGAACAGCAATTCCACCGATAACTGGCAATTTTTGCGAATCCCATTGTGAGGATAAGACAGCTTCTGACGAGATGGCTTTTACGGAATCAAAGTCAAAATTCCCTTCTGTATCTTGATTTTCTTCCAATTTTTCTTTTGATACCTGGCTGACTTGGTATTTATTGGTATTCCAAACCATGAACATATCACGAATTTTTGAATTGAAAATCAAAGCCACTGACAAGAGGATTAAAAACCCTGCCAAGATATTGATTAGTAAATTTTTACGGTTTGTTTTCTTTTTGTTCTTTTTATGAGACATTATGCTTCACCTTCTGTTTCGTTTCCTGTCCCAACTTCTTCTTTTTCTGCCGCTGCAACCGTAGTAAAGGTTACAATTTTAGCATCTTGGTCCAGGCGCATCACTTTAACTCCCATAGTTGAGCGACCTGTTTGTGAAATATTGGCAACGTTGGTTCGAATCATGATACCTGTATCAGTGATAATCATCAAATCTTCATCACCTTTAACTGTCATAAGACCAGCAAGGGAACCATTCTTTTCCGTAATTTTAGCAGTTTGCATCCCTTTACCACCACGACATTTAGTTGGATATTCAGTAGCGACTGTACGCTTACCATATCCTTTTTCAGTAATGATAAGAACCTCATCTTGATCAGTAATAACGCTAGCCCCAACTACTGTATCTCCCTCACGGAGATTAACACCTTTCACACCTGTGGCGATACGACTCATGCCGCGAACAGCTGATTGATTAAAACGAACTGCATAACCAAACTTGGTACCAATGATCATATCCGTATCTTCTTCTGTCAATAAGACATTAATTAGCTCATCTTCATCTTTAAGATTCAGTGCTTTAAGTCCATTTTGACGAATGTTAGCAAATTCCTTAACGCTGGTTCTCTTCACAATACCATGACGAGTTGTGAAGAAAAGATAAGCATCATCACTACGTTCAGACTCAACATTGATGATGGTTTGAATACTTTCGCCTTCATCCAATTTCAAAAGATTGACAATTGGCAATCCCTTAGCAGTACGGCCATACTCAGGAATTTCATATCCTTTCAGGCGATAGACGCGTCCTTTATTTGTGAAGAAGAGCAGGTGATCATGAGTGCTAGTCGACACTAACTCACGAACAAAATCGTCATCCTTAACACCAGTTCCTTGAACACCACGTCCACCACGTTTTTGAGCGGTAAACTCAGCTTGGTCCAGACGTTTGATGTATCCTTTGTTAGAAAGAGTGATCAAGACATCCGTTTCTTCAATCAAATCCTCATCTTCGAGGCTTAAGACTTCACCGACCATCAATTCCGTACGACGTTGGTCACCAAATTTACGTTTAACTTCATCTAATTCATCTTTAATGATTTGAGAAACACGTTCCGGCTTAGCTAGAATATCTGCTAAATCCGCAATCAGAGCCAAGAGGTCATCATACTCAGACTGAATCTTATCGCGTTCCAAACCTGTCAAACGACGAAGACGCATATCAAGGATGGCCTGACTTTGACGTTCAGAAAGCTTAAACTTGCTCATCAACTCAGCTTGTGCTTCCGCATCCGTTTCACTAGCACGGATGATACGAATCACCTCGTCGATATGGTCTAGTGCAATTAAGAGACCTTCTAAGATATGAGCACGCGCTTCCGCTTTTTCCTTATCAAAACGGGTACGACGAACAACCACTTCTTTTTGATGCTCAATATAAGCATCCAAAATCTGACGAAGGGACAAAATCTTCGGTACCCCATTTTGGATTGCAAGCATATTAAAACCAAAATTAGTTTGCATCTGGGTCATCTTGAAGAGGTTGTTGAGGATAACATTGGCTGAGGCATCGCGCTTGACTTCAATAACAAATCGAACCCCTTCGCGGTTTGACTCATCACGTACCGCCGTAATACCTTCGATTCGTTTTTCTTGAACCAAACGAACAATATGTTCATGGACCTTGGTTTTATTAACCATGTAAGGAAATTCTGTTACAACGATGCGCTCACGGCCAGTCTTAGTTTCTTCGATTTCAGTACGAGAACGAAGAACAATGGAGCCTTTACCAGTTTCGTAGGCCTTATGAATGCCTGATTTCCCCATAACGAGAGCACCAGTTGGAAAATCTGGCCCAGGCAAGACTTCCATCAAGTCCTTAGTGGTCACTTCAGGATTGTCCATGACCAACTTCACCGCATCAATGGTTTCTCCCAAGTTGTGAGGCGGAATATTGGTTGCCATCCCAACAGCAATACCAGTTGCTCCATTAACCAAAAGGTTTGGAAAGCGCGCCGGCAAGACCAAGGGTTCACGTTCATTTGCATCATAGTTATCAACGAAATCAACTGTATTTTTATTGATATCACGAAGCATCTCCAGAGCAATCTTGCTCATGCGTGCCTCGGTGTAACGCTGGGCGGCAGCACCATCACCATCCATGGAACCAAAGTTCCCATGGCCATCCACAAGCATGTAACGGTAACTCCACCATTGAGCCATACGGACCATGGCTTCATAGATAGAGGAATCTCCGTGTGGGTGATATTTACCCATGACATCCCCTGTAATACGAGCAGATTTTTTATGTGGTTTGTCTGGAGTAACACCCAGTTCATTCATTCCGTAGAGAATCCGACGGTGAACGGGTTTTAAGCCATCTCGAACATCAGGAAGGGCCCGCGCAACGATAACGCTCATGGCATAATCGATAAAGCTGGTCTTCATCTCCTTTGTCAGATTGACATTCACTAAATTTCTATCCTGCATTAATAAATGCCTCATTTCACTATTAGTAATTAACTATATTATACCATAATGTCCTCTATATTTCAGGTATCTAAAATCGCTAAAACGTTTACATCAAGAACTGCAAAGCATATCCGTGACAAAGCTTTTTAAAAGTGATAAAATTAAAATAACTGGGGAAATCCCTAAATAAAATTAAGGAGATGTTTAGAATAATGACTTCAACTAAACAACACAAAAAAGTTATCCTTGTCGGTGATGGTGCTGTAGGTTCATCTTACGCATTTGCTCTTGTTACTCAAGGAATCGCACAAGAACTTGGTATTATTGAAATTCCTCAATTGTTTGAAAAAGCAGTTGGTGACGCTGAAGACCTTAGCCACGCCCTTGCATTTACTTCACCAAAGAAAATCTACGCTGCTAAATATGAAGACTGTGCGGATGCTGATCTTGTTGTTATCACAGCTGGTGCTCCTCAAAAACCAGGTGAAACTCGTCTTGACCTTGTAGGTAAAAACCTTGCTATCAACAAATCAATCGTAACACAAGTTGTTGAATCAGGTTTCAAAGGTATCTTCCTTGTCGCTGCTAACCCAGTTGACGTCTTGACTTACTCAACTTGGAAATTCTCTGGATTCCCTAAAGAACGTGTTATCGGTTCAGGTACTTCACTTGACTCAGCTCGTTTCCGTCAAGCACTTGCTGAAAAAATCGGTGTTGATGCTCGTTCAGTCCATGCCTACATCATGGGTGAACACGGTGACTCTGAGTTTGCTGTTTGGTCTCACGCTAACGTTGCAGGTGTTAAATTGGAACAATGGCTACAAGCTAACCGTGACTTAGATGAAGCTGACCTTGTAGAACTTTTCATCTCAGTTCGTGACGCTGCTTACTCAATCATCAACAAAAAAGGTGCTACATACTACGGTATCGCTGTCGCCCTCGCTCGTATCACAAAAGCAATCCTTGACGACGAAAATGCAGTCCTTCCACTTTCTGTATTCCAAGAAGGTCAATACGGTGTTGAGAACGTCTTTATCGGTCAACCAGCTATCGTTGGTGCACACGGTATTGTTCGTCCAGTAAATATCCCATTGAACGACGCTGAAACACAAAAAATGCAAGCATCTGCTAAAGAATTGCAAGCTATCATTGACGAAGCATGGAAAAACCCAGAATTCCAAGCTGCTTCTAAAAACTAATTTAGATAGAAATAACTCCTTGACTCATCAGGGAGTTATTTTTTATCTCTATCTTAACTAAACATTTTATGAAGTTTATGTAAAAAACAACATAACTTTAAAAGCTATCATGTCACAGTTTGGGCATAAATCCGAAAAACCACCAATTAGATCTATACTCACGTTACAAAAGGTCTGGAGTAAGCAGTGCTTGACGCACTTGATACTGTCGCATTAAATCGAAAGTAAAAAGTTTTGCCCCATTTTTGCCCCATGGACAAAAAAAGCCCATCATACAGGCTAGAAAGCTTAATATGATAGGCTTTTTATTTTAATTAACGTACTGTGCGGATACGCATTGTGTTTGTACGTACAGCTTCTCCAAGTGGTACACCAGCTACGATAACGATATCATCACCAGATTGTACAAGACCTGCTTCAACTGCTTTACGTTCAGCAATTTCAAACATATCGTCAGTTGATGATGGAGCATCTGTCAACATTGGGATAACACCCCAGTTCAACATCAATCCACGTTCTGTCAATTCGTCGAATGTCAATGCCAAGATATCAGCATTTGGACGGTATTTAGAGATCAAACGTGCAGTGTGACCTGTCTTAGTAAGAGTTACAACCAATTTAATGTCCATTGAGTTAGTAGCATCTTTAACAGCTGAAGCCATTACTTCTGTCTTAGAGTTACGTTCAAATGAATCTGAGTTCAAGCGACCGTATTCGTTAAGAAGAGTTTGAGCGTTCTTGTCGATTGTAGCCATTGTAGTTACTGACTCAAGTGGGTATTTACCGTTTGCAGACTCACCTGAAAGCATTGTTGCGTCAGTTCCATCGATAACAGCGTTAAATACGTCTGATACTTCTGAACGAGTTGCACGTGGTTTTTCAGTCATTGTTTCAAGCATGTTTGTTGCAGTGATAACAACTTTACCTGCAGCGTTCACTTTAGTGATGATCATTTTTTGGTAAACTGGAACCATTTCGAATGGTACTTCGATACCCATGTCACCACGAGCGATCATGATACCATCAGCAGCTTCGATGATTTCATCCAAGTTATCGATACCTTGTTGGTTTTCGATTTTAGCGAACAATTGAACGTGTCCGTTTCCAGTTTCTTTACAGATTGCACGAACTTCGTTCACATCTTTTGCAGTACGTACGAATGAAATCGCGATGAAGTTGATACCTTGTTCAAGACCGAAACGGATATCGTCGTTATCACGTTCAGCAAGTGCTGGGAAAGGAATTTTAGTGTTAGGGATATTTACACCTTTTTGTTTAGCAATAACACCGTCATTTTCCACTTCAACTTCAAATTCACGAGTTGAATCATCTTTAGCAACAACGAGAAGACCAAGTTTACCATCGTCAATCAAAACTTGACGACCAACTTCAACATCATCATAGATATCAAGAGCGCCAGCAACGTTCAATGCGATTACATCACGAGTTGATTTGATTCCTTGTTTAGTTGCAACACGGATTTTTTCACCAGTTGTGTAAGAGTACTCTTTTGCATCTCCTTCAAACAATTCAGTACGGATTTCTGGTCCTTTTGTATCAAGAAGGAAACCAACTTTTTTACCTGCAAGTTTTTCAGCAAGTTTAACAGTTGCCATACGGTCACCTTGTTCTTGGTGGTCACCGTGTGAGAAGTTGAAACGGAATGTGTTAGCACCAGCTTCAATCAATTTAGCAATGTTTTTAGCTGAAGCTTCAACATCAAGTTTTTCGCCCCAGTATCCGTCATCACCGAATTTTTTACCACCACGGATTTCTACCGCAGGTCCCAAAGTTGCAACGATTTTTACACGTTTGTTCATGATTTTTGTGACTCCTTTATATATATGACCTTTTTGGTCTTATTAACTAAATTATAAATTATGACAAGCTCTTATTCAAGCTAGATAGCTCAAGGTCAGCCTTGTGTGGGTTGTTAACCACAATCTTACCATCTGCAGTGAGGCTAAACAATGCTCCTTCTTCTGCAGTTCCAAGAATTGGGTTTTCAACCATTTTCTCATTACGGATACCAACCGCAACACCACCGATACCTTCTTTAAGAAGTTTAACAGCATGTGCACCCATACGTGATGCTAAAACACGGTCACGCGCAGTTGGAGAACCACCACGTTGAATATGTCCAAGTTCTGTCACACGAAGGTCGCTTGTATCCCCAGCTTCTTTTAGTTTTTGACCAAATTCAGCTGCAGACATCACACCTTCTGCCAAGACGATGATGTTGTGTTTTTTACCACACTCATAACCACATTTAATGCTTTCTACGATATCTTCAATCTTGAAGCCTTCTTCAGGAATGATGATTTCATCAGCACCAGTTGCGATACCTGCCCAAAGAGCGATATCACCTGCGTTACGTCCCATAACTTCGATAACAAAAGTACGACGGTGACTTGATGACGTATCACGAATCTTATCGATAGCGTCCATAGCAGTCGTAACCGCTGTATCAAAACCGATTGTAAAGTCAGTACCAACGATATCGTTATCGATTGTACCTGGAAGACCGATAGCTGGGAAGCCATGTTCAGTCAAACGCATAGCACCGTGGTAAGATCCGTCACCACCGATAACAACTACACCTTCAATCCCGTGTTTTTTCAATTGCTCAATGCCTTTAAGTTGCCCTTCAAGTTGAGCGAACTCTGGGTAGCGAGCTGAGTGAAGGAAAGTACCACCACGAGAAATGATGTCTCCTACTGAAGCTGCATCTAGGGGATGAATTTCACCGGCAACCATACCAGCATATCCATCATAGATACCAAACACTTCCATTCCTTCTGAAATTGCTTGACGAACAACTGCTCGGATGGCAGCGTTCATACCAGGGGCGTCTCCACCACTAGTCAAAACAGCAATACGTTTCATTTGGTTATGCTCCTTTTTCTTTTAACATTCTTACTGATTATACCACATTTACATTGAAAATTCTTCTATTTTCCGTAATTTTAGCGATAAATCGTTTTCATAACGATTTCATCCAATTTCACTTCTAATTCATCAGATTTAGCTACAAAATGGTTGGGAGAAACAATTGTTCTCTGTTCCTCTTCATACCTGATAATGACTGGGATTGGGCCTTTATACTGGTCTAAAATACGTGACATCTCTTGATCCGAGTCATGATTCTTCACCTGAATCCAGAAGCGTTCAGCCACTGCTTCTCTTATTTCTTGTGCAATCATTTGCAGACGACCGTCACGTGACTGGACTTTCCCTTTGATATAGTAGAAGGCTCCTTCTCTTACTTCCTGTCCAACCTGTCGATATAAATCTGAAAAAAGTGTAACATCCAATTTTTTCTTACTGTCATCTACCTGTAAGAAAGCCATGTTTTCGCCCTTTTTGGTACGAATTACTTTTATTTTCTGAACTTCAACCAAAATAATAGCGTAGCTATTTTCTGACAAATTTCCAATTGGGGTAATCGGATAAATAACCTTACTTGCAATAGCTTGTAGAGGATGTTTGCTCACGCCTACTCCTAGAAGCTCTTGTTCCATGTAGAATTTTTCTTGCTCCGACCAGTCCTCCGAATCTTGCCAACTATAAATGGTCTCTCCAAATAAGCTTCCTAACACTTTCACAAATTCAAATAGATTAGCTAAATTATTGAATACTTTTTGACGATTTTTTTCAAATGAATCGAAAAGACCAACTTTTACCAAAGGTTCCAGCAAGGGAAGTTTCAAATAATTCTCAGGTAGTTTAGATAAAAAATCTTCAATGTTAGAATAGGGTCGATGTTCGATAATCCAAAGCGCCAAATCCTTGCTGAGCCCCTTAATCGATTTCAAACCTAGATAGATAGACTTGTTGGCAATTTTATCGTGATAGGGAATAGTATTGATGGACAATGGGGCTACTTCAAAACCTGCTTCTAAGGCATCTGTTACATAATCACTGTTGGCAGAATTCAACATAATCTGATAAAAGATGGCTGGATAATGTGTTTTAAAATAAGCCAACTGGAAGGCCAAGGCTGAGTAGGCGTAGGCGTGTGACCTGTTAAATCCATAACCTGCAAACTTCTCCATAACATCAAAAACCTGCTCTGCTTTTTCCGCAGTATGACCAGCTTCTATGGAGCCTTGAATAAAGGAAGTCCTCATCTCATGCATAGCAGAGGCATCCTTTTTCCCCATAGCTCGACGCAAAATGTCGGCCTTCCCAAGACTAAATCCAGCAAATCGCTGAGCAACCTGCATAACCTGCTCCTGATAGAGCATAATGCCATAAGTTGGAGCCAAAATATCCTCCAGTGCTGAATCTAGAACAGTCACTTCTTCCTGCCCATGCTTTCTTGACACAAAATTATTGATGTAGTCACTTGCACCTGGTCGATTTAGAGAAGTAGTTGCTACGACATCTTCAAAACAGACTGGCTGCACACGCTTGAGCAGGCGAATAGCACCAGGTTGTTCAAATTGAAAGATACCTTTTGTATTACCAGAGGCAAATAAAGCTAGGGTGTCGTTGTCTTCTAAATCGATTTCTTCAATTTTAAGGTGAATACCTTCTGATTCAGCAAGCAACTCTTGCATCTTCTGGACAAAGGTCAAATTTCTTAATCCCAGGAAATCCATCTTCAAAAGTCCACTTGCTTCAACTCCATGAGCATCATACTGAGTCAGTGGAATTTCATCACCATGCTTCAGAGGGATGTAGTTGGTCAAATCTTGGTCACTGATCACAACACCAGCTGCATGGACAGAGGTTTGTCTTGGATAGCCCTCAATCTTGCAAGCAATTTCAAAGGCTTTTTGGTATTCTAACTTACTATTAATTTGCTGACGAAACTGAAGGTTCCCTTCATAGGCTGACTTAAGATTATCACGAAAACTGATTTTCTTGGTAATTGCAGATAATTCATACTCTGGCACACCAAAACGTTTTAAGACATCTCGAAGAGCTTGCTTAGCACCAAAAGTAGAAAAGGTAACGATTTGAGCCGCATGTTTACTGCCATATTTATTACCAACATATCTGATAAAATCTGGACGATAAATATCTGGGATATCAATATCAATATCAGGCATGGTATAGCGTTCACGATTGAGGAAGCGTTCAAAAATCAGATTTTTCTCTACTGGGTCAATCCCTGTAATGTCTAAAGCATAGGAAACCAAGCTACCAACTGCAGAACCTCGTCCCATTCCCATATAATAGCCATTCGAACGTCCAAAACGCAACAAATCCCAGACAACCAAGAAATAATCATCAAAGCCCATATCATGAATAACAGCCAATTCTTGGTCGAGACGGTCTTGATATTCTTTACTAGTCAACCCCTTCTGAGCAAGCCCCAATTCAGCACGCTCTCTCAACTCTTCTACTGCTGGTCTAGCTGGATTAAAACGAGGCAGTTTCAGACTAGTATCCAAGTTATAAGAGATACCTGAAATCAGCTTTTCTAAGTTTTCCAAGGCTTGAGGAAAACGTTCTTGGAATAGTTTCTCTAAAGAACTTGCTGATATAAAAACATCTTGTCTCGAACGCAAGGGAACTTCTCTGAGCGGTATATTTTCTTTAATCGCTGTTAATACTTGAAGAACTTCTCTATCCTTACTTTCAAATGTATTGACCCGATACAATGGCAAAATAGGATGGTGAAATTCGCTGGCCAGCGTTTCTGGGTAAACCCCTATATAGTAATCACAGCCTAGATTTAACAACTCAAGTTCTTCAAAATAAGGCACAATTACCGTAATATCCTCTAGATACTGAGATAGAACTGACCAACTTTTCTCCCCCTGCATCTTGGCTGTTGAAAGTTTCATCAACTGCTGATAGCCCACACTAGATAGAGCTAAAAAGCGCAGATTCACATCCTTGTCATCTACAAGCACATTCATTTCAAGCCCTAACAAAGGATGAATGCCGTATTTTTTTGTAACCTCTAGAAAGTCGAAAGCCCCATAAAGATTGTCAATATCCATCATAGCCAGATGAGTGTATCCATAGTCTTTTGCTACTCTCACATACTTGTCAATCGAAATGACGCTCTCCATAAAACTATAGACTGTTTTTGTATCTAGTTGTGCGATCAATTTACACTTCTCCTCTATCGTTCTCACTATATTATACCATTTTCTTTAAATTTCTATTAGTATTACTGATGCTTTAATATCTGATAACTCAAATCATAGTTGACTAGACGATCCTTGCCCGATTTTCAACAGCATCGCTAATATTTTTGTATTTAAGCTTATCATTTTACATGTTTATTTCATAAATACTTATTTTTATTTATTATAATTTCTGTTAATTTTTATAGTTTCTTTTCTCTCTATTTTTTGATATAATAACCTCAATATATTTCATAAATAGGAGGTTTTATGCGTTTTAATCAATTCAGCTATTTTGCGCTACCTAGAGATACAATTATCTTTGAATTAAAAAAGTATGGATTCGATTTACCGGTCAATATTACAAATAAAAAAACGCTTGAAGCGTTTCTTATTCGTTTCTTTTTTAATTACAAAGATAGCACCTATCCCCTATCCAGTTTAGCAGTTGATAAAGAAACTGACTTACTGACATTTTTTCAGTCAGACAAAGAACTGACTGCAGATATTTTCTATACTGTAGCCTTTCAACTTTTAGGTTTTTCTTATTTGGTTGACTTTGAAGACAGTGATGTTTTTCGTAAAGAGACTGGTTTTCCCATTGTATATGGTGACTTGATTGAAAATCTCTATCACTTACTCAATACTCGCACTAAAAAGGGGAACACTCTTATCGACCAACTTATCAGTGACGGTCTTATTCCTGAGGATAATGACTATCACTACTTTAACGGCAAGAGTTTGGCTACTTTTTCTAGCCATGATGTCATTCGTGAAGTTGTTTACGTTGAGACTCGTGTCGATACTGACCGAAAAGGGCTACCAGACTTAGTCAAGGTCAGCATTATTCGTCCTCGTTATGACGGGCAAATCCCTGCTATCATGACTGCAAGTCCCTATCATCAGGGAACAAATGATAAAGCCAGCGATAAAGCTCTTTACAAGATGGAGGGCAATCTCGAGGTTAAACCTGCTCACAAGATTGAGCTAGAGGAACCTCAACTAAATCTCGTCCAACCTCAAGGTCAAGCTGAGCTTGTGTCAGAAGCTGAGGAAAAGCTAACGCACATCAACGCTAGCTATACTCTCAACGACTACTTCCTTCCACGAGGTTTTGCCAATCTCTATGTCTCAGGTGTTGGTACCAAAGACTCTACTGGTTTCATGACTAACGGAGACTACCAGCAAATCGAGGCTTATAAAAATGTCATTGACTGGCTCAATGGTCGCTGCCGTGCCTTTACTGACCATACGCGCCAGCGTCAAGTCAAAGCTGACTGGTCAAACGGAAAAGTTGCCACAACTGGACTTTCCTATCTAGGTACCATGTCCAATGGTCTGGCGACTACAGGTGTAGATGGTTTAGAGGTTATCATTGCCGAGGCTGGCATTTCTTCATGGTACAACTACTACCGTGAAAACGGTCTGGTGACTAGCCCAGGTGGTTATCCAGGTGAGGACTTTGACTCCCTTGCTGAACTAACCTACTCTCGTAATCTCTTGGCTGGTGACTATATCCGTGGTAATGAGGCTCACCAAGCTGACTTAGAAAAAGTAAAAGTGCAACTGGATCGCAAATCTGGTGACTATAATCAGTTTTGGCATGATCGCAATTATCTGCTCAATGCCCATAAGGTAAAAGCAGAGGTTGTCTTTACTCATGGTTCTCAGGATTGGAATGTCAAACCACTTCATGTTTACCAGATGTTTCATGCTCTTCCAGCTCATATAAACAAGCACCTCTTTTTCCATAATGGCGCTCATGTGTACATGAACAACTGGCAGTCCATTGACTTTCGTGAATCCATGAATGCCTTATTGACTAAGAAATTACTGGGAGAAGATACAGATTTTCAACTCCCTACTGTCATTTGGCAGGATAATACAGCTCCTCAGACTTGGTTATCACTTGATACCTTCGGTGAGCAAGATAACTTTGAAACATTCTCACTTGGTCAAGAAGAGCAAGTTATTCAAAACCAGTATTTAGATAAGGATTTTGAGCGTTATGGTAAGACATACCAGACCTTCAATACGGAACTCTATCAAGGGAAAGTCAATCAGATTACTATTGACCTTCCTGTGACCAAGGATCTCCACCTGAACGGTCGTGCCCAACTCAATCTTCGTATCAAATCCAGTACAAATAAGGGGCTCTTATCTGCCCAACTGCTAGAATTTGGACAGAAGAAATACCTACAACCTTATCCAGCTGTATTAAGTGCTAGAACCATTGACAACGGTCGCTACTACATGTTGGAAAATCTTAACGAATTGCCTTTTCGTGAAAATGCACAACGCGTCGTGACAAAAGGCTACCTCAATTTACAAAATAGAAATGATTTACTGTTAGTAGAGGATATTACTGCAGATGAATGGATGGATGTGCAATTTGAACTGCAACCAACTATTTACAAGTTAAAAGAAGGAGATACTCTTCGTTTAGTCCTCTATACTACTGACTTTGAAATCACAATCCGTGACAATACCGCTTACCACCTGACTGTTGATCTTGAACAGTCTACACTTATCCTACCTTATCAAAAGGTATAATATATTAGAATTTCAATACGGAACTATTTCCACTTGAACAGTTGAAACAAACATAAACTTTGGGTCAACTTCAATCCCAATATGGGCTTATGATAGGTCTACACGGGAGCTTAGACAAAAGATACTAAGACCCTAACCAACATATGTACTCATTAATAACACTCGCTACCACTCCACATGTTGGACAATCTCTGTGAATTGACATTAATCGTAAATTCACAACAAGTCGTGACAAAAGGCTACCCTAATTGAATGATTTACTGTTAGTAGAGGACACCAATGTAGATAAACGGATAGATACCCAATTCATCTACACCCAACTAGTGACAAGTTAAAAGAAGGAGATTTCCTCCGTATAGTTCTCTATACTACTGACTTTGAAATCATCATACGTGACAATACCGCTTACCACTCGACTGACGTTCTCGTTCAGTCCACGCTTTCTGTACCTTGTACAAGGAGTAATATTTTATGAATAAATCTGAACACCGACACCAACTCATACGAGCTCTTGTAACTAAAAACAAGATTCATACACAGGCTGAGTTGCAAGCCCTTCTTGCTGATAACGACATTCAAGTTACCCAGGCAACTCTCTCACGCGACATAAAAAATATGAACCTGTCAAAAGTACGTGAAGAAGACAACTCTTACTACGTGCTCAATACAGGCTCTATCTCAAAATGGGAGAAACGTCTCGAAATCTACATGGAAGATGCTCTTGTCTTGATGCGCCCAGTTCAACACCAAGTCCTATTAAAAACACTTCCTGGACTTGCTCAATCCTTTGGTTCTATCATTGATGCTTTAAGTTTCTCTGACGCTATCGCTACTCTCTGTGGTGATGATGTCTGCCTTGTCATCTGTGAAGATGCAGAAGCTGCCCAAAGATGCTTTGAAGAACTGAAAAAATTCGCTCCACCATTTTTCTTTGAAGAATAACAAAATTCCGTGTCCTGATGAGGCACGGAATTCTTTTATATTCTTTACTGAGATGGATTTTCTTTTTTAGTTCGTGCTAATCTCAGAGCACGATTTGGATTGAGACGATTAAATAGTTCTTCCAATTTCTTTTCATTCCAAACATCTGCGGCGGAAACAAAATTGCCATCCGCATCTCGGAAAGATATCGGTTTATCTCCCATATCAGTCTCCTAGTCTACAAATTCAAACTCAAATTTACCAATGCGGACCAAATCACCATCTTTAGCTCCACGCGCACGAAGGGCTTCATCAACGCCCATACCACGAAGCTGGCGAGCAAATTTCATGACTGATTCGTCACGATCAAAGTTGGTCATATTGAAGAGTTTCATGAGTTTTTCACCAGAAAGTACCCATGTCGCATCGTCATCACGACTAATTTCAAAGGCCTTTTCTTCCTCGTCAAAGCCGTAGTATGCTTCTTCTTCCATATCTGACTCGTCATAGAGCAAGAATTCTGGTGTTTTGTCTAGCAATTCAGCTGTAGCATCCAAGAGCGTTGCCAGACCTTGCTTGGTCAAACCAGAAATCGGGAAGATAGCTGGTAACTCTTCAAATTCGTCATAGTTTTCAGCCAATTTTTTCTTAAATTCTTTAAGATTTTCCTGACTCTCAGGCATATCCATCTTATTGGCTACGATAATCTGTGGACGCTCCATGAGGCGAAGATTGTATGACTCCAACTCCTTATTGATAGCTAGATAATCCTCATATGGATCACGGCCTTCACTAGCTGACATATCAATGATATGGAGGATGACACGTGTACGCTCAATGTGGCGGAGGAACTGAGTCCCCAACCCGACACCTTGACTAGCCCCTTCAATCAAACCTGGCAAGTCCGCTACTGCAAAGGATTCACCTGATTGGGTACGAACCATACCCAGATTTGGCACGATAGTGGTAAAGTGGTAGGCACCAATTTTAGGTTTAGCCGATGTAATAACACTTAAAAGGGTTGATTTCCCAACAGATGGGAAGCCAACTAAACCAACATCTGCCAAGATTTTTAGTTCCAATTGTAACTCACGCTCCTGACCTGGTTCTCCATTTTCAGAGATTTCCGGTGCAGGATTTTTTGGTGTCGCAAAGCGGATATTTCCACGTCCACCACGACCACCGTGGGCAACGATAAATTCTTGCCCGTGTTCAATCAAATCTGTTAAGACCTTGCCAGTCTCTGCATCACGAACAGTCGTACCTTGTGGCACTCGAACTCTAAGGTCCTCTGCACCACGACCATGCATCCCTTTGGTCATTCCTTTTTCACCAGAATCCGCCTTGAAATGACGATTGTATCGGAAATCCATCAAGGTACGTAGTCCTTCGTCTACAACGAAGACCACATTGCCTCCACGACCACCATCACCACCCCAAGGACCGCCATTAGGGACATATTTTTCACGACGAAAGGCAACCATACCATCGCCACCATTTCCAGCCTTGACCTTAATCTTGGCTGTATCTAAAAACATACTCATTTTTTCTTCTCACTTTAAAAAAGGGCTGGGAAATCCCAGTCACAAAATTTTCTTGAACCTATTTTATAGATTACTGAGGGCACCAATTGCAGTTGCAAAAATTCCCAATAAACTTGCTAATAGCATGATAATCACGATAAACAAGGTTATTTTCTCAAACATAGTTTTTTTACGATTTCCATTATCTCCAAATGCCATTTTTCTCTCCTTCATTACATTCTATTTTCTATTATCTTAGCATGAATTGAGCTAGTTTTCAATAGTCAGTTGATACAGGTGCAATAATCCATAAAATGATATAAGCTACAACTCCTGCCCCATAACAAAAAGCAAGAACACCCCATATTACACGAACAATAGTCGGATCAATATCAAAATAATTTGCCACTCCAGCACATACTCCAGCAATTTTTTGATCACTACCACTTCTCATCAATTGTTTTTTCATAGCTGTTCCTCTTTCTATTCTTCATGGTCTTTCCAATAATCTCTTATGCTGATTAACTGTGTTTTTGAAGCCTTCAGCATGCGTCTAGAGCCTTTTACCGGCACAGCAACCACCTGTTGCGGTAGATACAAAACTGTCTTAAAGATACGCTGACTGACCGTATCATCTTTAGCCAAATCTTTCTGGAAGTTATTTGAAATTATGGCATCCAGATAAAACTCATGTACCCGTTTTCCAAAGTTTTCAGCTGAAATCTCATACAATTTTGCTGACAAGGCATGCTCATTCATGTCTGGCGTTGCAATCAGGGCTTCTAAAATAGCTCCAGCTAAATCATGTTCACCGTAATACAAGGTTCCAAACATTTTATCACTGATAAGATTGTCCAGATAAGGATTTCCATGTGCAATGACAGGTGTTCCACTAGCCAAGCTTTCCAAGTAGGTCAAACCTTGCGTCTCACTTGTCGATGCTGAAATGAAGAAATCCGCCGCCTTATAATAAAGAGCCGTCTCACTAGGAGCAATCATGCCAGTAAAGATGACTGAGTCTTGAATCTCTAGTTTCTTGGCTTGCTCTTTGAGGTCATCCAGATAAGGACCGTCCCCAGCTACCACCAGTTTGACCTTGTCTTCTTCTTTCAGAACTTCTGCAAAGGCTGCAAGTACTGCTTGAATATTTTTTTCATAGGAAATTCTGGAAAGACTAAGCAACATCTGTTCATCATCCTGAATCTCTAGTTTACTACGCAGTTCTGTCAAATTTTCCTGCTTGATTTCTGGACGCTCAAACTTTGCTAATTCAATACCAGTTGGAATGACCCGTTTTTCAACCTTGACCTTATAGTCAGATAGCAAGTCTCGGACAATCTCACTCGGACAAATAACCCCATCCACATCATGCAAGAAACCTCTGACCAGATACTTGACCATACTAGGACGAATCAGCATTCCCTTGGCAATATAATGCACATAGTCTTCGTACTGGGTGTGATAAGTATGGATGACTGGAATTTTCAGTTCACGCGCAATCCAAATCCCCAACAAGCCAAGAGAAAATTCAGTCTGAGTATGGATAATATCTAACTGATACTGTTTGGCAATTTCAAGTGCCTTGCTGAAACCTCGATAGGCAAAGCGGCGATCCTTAAAAGCAAAGAAGGGAACACTTGGAATGCGGATAATTTGCCAATCTTCATAGCGATTGACATCCTTATCTGTCGTCGTAAAGATAAAAACAGCATGCCCCTGCTTTTCAAGTTCTGTTTTCAAGGTTCGAATACTGGTCGCAACACCTGAAACCTGAGGAAAATAGGTATCTGTAAATAAACCAATTCGCATAGATTACCTCACTTTTTACTTTCTCCCTAAAGCGGCTTGTTTCTCATAAAAGTCCAACCAGATTTGTAACAGATGCTCTTCAGAATACTCTCTAGAAATATTCTTAGCTTTTTCTTTCAAATCTTTTAAAGCAGCAGGATTCGCTTGATATTCCAGAATAGCTTCTTTCATCTCTTCTCTATCTGCTGTAGCCCGATAATCTCCCTCCAAAATTACCTTATAAAGATCTAAATCACGCAACATAATCGGAGCTTCACAACTGGCAGCCTCTAAAATCGTCATCGGAAAGAGCTCATTGTAACTAGGAAGCAAGAAAAGATCCGCTAGGGCATACAATTCGCGCATCCGCTCTGGCGATACAATACCTGGAAAAATCAAATTTTTAGGGGGATTTTCCATAATTTTCTTATAGCGTTCATAACCATCTGTCATGCCACCAAAAGAGAAACCACCCGCCCAGATAAAGGTAATGTGAGGTAATTCCTCAGCCAGACGGATAAAGTCATCAATTCCTTTGCGTTTCTGAACTTGCCCAGCACCTACTACGATAAACTGATTTTCACTAAGATCTAAATCTGTTCGCAGTCTCGCTACCTCTTCTTGTGGAAGGGGATGCCATTTTTCCTTGTTTACAAAGTTAGGAATATAGGTCACTTTTTCACGTGGAATACCAGCTGCCACCAAATCCTCAATAAACATAGGATTGACCACAACCAAGTGCTCCATCCGGTTGTAAAAAGAAAATACATAGCGTTTAACAATTCCCTTTAAGAAAAATGGAATTTTTAAACTCCCCTCAAGTGTATCAGGCAAGAAATGCACATAGCCTATTTTTCTCCCTGAGCGTTTCTTTTGGAATGTAGATAAATAATAGGGGAAATCAATCGTATGAAAGTGAGTCACATCTGCCTCGATTGGAAGATTTTCAGTAACAATCAGTTGGTCCTTGGCATCACGGTGAAGAAGACGAACTAATTCACGGTAGGCACCTGAAACGCCTTGTCCTGCTACTTTCTCACTTGAACTCAACATATTGATGCGTAATTTCTTTTTTTCCATAACTACTATTATATCATTTTCTTTGAATAAAATCAGCAAAAGAAAGGAGAGACTAGAGGAAAAGAGGGGAAATTTCCTCGCTCTTCCAATAGTCTCTCACATTCTTTTATCTATTTACTTAATGCCTAAGGCAATGCGGGCATAGCGACTCATTTTTTCAACCGTCCAGGCTGGATACCAGACTAATTTGACCTCAGTATCCGTTACTTCTGGAACCTCTGTCATGGCATCATAAATCTGATCCGTCAAAAGATCTGCCAGGGGACAACCCATAGTTGTCAAAGTCATATCAATCTCTGTTTGCCCTGTGTCACCGTCAAAACGAATCTCATAGATCAAACCAAGATTGACAATATCGATTCCCAACTCAGGATCGATGACTTCTTCCAAGGCTGTTAAAATGCGTGTTTTGATGTTTTCGATTTGCTCTTCTGTATAAGCCATATTTTCCTCACTATTAGTCTTCAATAAAATCACGAAGCGGTTTGCTGCGACTTGGTTGACGAAGTTTTCTCAAAGCCTTGGCTTCAATCTGACGGATACGCTCACGGGTTACATTAAAGACTTTACCTACATCTTCAAGGGTCCGCATTTTACCATCATCTAGTCCAAAACGTAGACGCAAGACGTTTTCTTCACGGTCTGTAAGAGTATCCAAGACCTCATCCAGCTGCTCACGCAAGACGATACGAGTTGTGTAGTCCACTGGATTTTCAATCACTTCATCTTCGATAAAGTCCCCAAGGTGGCTATCATCCTCTTCACCGATTGGTGTTTCAAGCGATACTGGCTCTTGGGCAATCTTCAAGATTTCACGTACCTTGTCAGGAGTCATATCCATACGTTCAGCGATTTGTTCTGGCGTTGGATCTTGTCCCAATTCTTGAAGGAGATTACGTTGTTCACGAACCAATTTATTAATGGTTTCAACCATGTGAACAGGGATACGGATGGTACGAGCTTGGTCCGCAATAGCACGAGTGATAGCCTGACGAATCCACCAAGTTGCGTAAGTTGAGAACTTGAATCCTTTAGAATAGTCAAACTTGTCAACCGCCTTCATCAAGCCCATGTTCCCTTCTTGAATCAAGTCAAGGAACTGCATACCACGGCCGACATAACGCTTGGCAATGGAAACAACCAAACGAAGGTTGGCTTCCGCAAGACGTTGTTTGGCTTCGATATCACCAGCTTCAACTGCTAGTGCCAATTCTTTCTCCTCTTCATTGGTCAAAAGAGGTACGACCCCGATTTCTTTCAAGTACATACGGACAGGGTCATTGACCTTAGCAGAAGTTGAACCAATCAAATCCTCATCGCTGAGTTCTGGTTCTTCTTCTGCACTAAGAACACGCGCACTTGGATTTCCTTCGTTATCTGTGATTGAAATTCCTGCATCCTGGATTCGTTGCAAGAGATCTTCAATCCCATCAGCATCCAAGGTAAAAGGAACAACTAGACTAGCATTGATTTCATCGTCTGTTGCTGTCCCTTTTTGTTTATGATTACGGATAAATTCTGCTACTTGTACGTCAAATGTTGTTACTTCTTTTTGTTTTGTTGCCATTATTACTCCATTCTTCTCTTTTGGGAAATTAAACGTTCCAATTCTTCTAGGGCTGTGTCTGTATCTCCTACATGGCTAGCTTCCTGCACCTTCTTTTTGATTCTCATATTGTCCTGATTCAAGAGAGCCTTGTTTCGAGTCATTTCTACTTCACTTAGTTCCTGCGGTGACATCTCAGCAGGCAAATCCTGACCTAAAACTTGGTACCAAGCTCTTTCAACTTCCTCTGTCTGTTCTGCTAGAACTTCTGGAGGAAGATTTCCATACTGGCCAAGCAAGCCATATAAGACCTGAAATTCAGGTGTATCAAATGCAAAGTCTTCTCGCAAGCGGTAATCATTCAAAACAAGAGGGGATTCCATCATTCGATAAAGTAGATGGGCTTCTGCCCTCATAATAGCCGATAACTGCTTGGTGACAGGCATAGTGATTGGCGTCGGTCTGGAAATTCCTTCCATGCGATTCTGCCTTTGCGCCTGACGACTCTCATTCACAATCTGCTCAATCTGGGCGTAATCAAAGGACGCCAAACTGTCAGCTAAAATATGAATATAACTGTTTTGAGCAGTGATAGACTTTTCTTGAACAATCAAGGGAGCTATTTTTTCAATAAACTCAATCTGAGCCTGCAGATTTTCACTATTTTCAGGTTTGTACTGGTGAATGTAGAACTCAATCGGACTAATACGAGTTTTCGTTAATAAATAGGCCAAGTCTTCTGGTCCATTTTTTTGTAGATAGTCATCTGGATCCAAGTTATCAGGCATGCTGATGATCTGCACAGGCATATCACCAATTTCGTCCAGCGCTTTCAATGTCGCAGCTTGCCCAGCCTTATCACCATCATAAACAAGAACCAACTTCTTCGTTAGCCTTTTCAGATGCTCAACATGCTCTCGACTCAAGGCTGTTCCCATAGATGCGACAGCGTTTTCGATTCCAGCCCGATAGGCTGCAATGACATCCATGAATCCTTCCATCAGATAAATCTCACTGGCTTTTCCAGAAGATTTTTTAGCCCTATCCATATGATATAATTCGTAACTTTTGTTAAAAATTGCAGTCGATCGGCTATTTTTATACTTAGAAGTTTGTGAATCCGTTTTCTGCCAGATACGACCTGAGAAGGCAATAACCTTTCCTTGGTCATTTGTCAGGGGAAACATAATGCGATTGTGAAAGGTATCTACAAATTGATTAGCATCCGAGAGATAAAACAGTCCTGAATCTAGGAAATCCTCTTCACGATACTGAGCAGACAAACGTTGATAGAGATAGTTTCGCTCTGGGGGTGCCAAACCAATCCGAAAATGCTTGAGCACTTCATCTGTCAAACCACGCTGATAAAGGTAGTTTCTGGCCTCCTCCCCCATGGTTGTTGTCATGAGAATAGCATGATAAAATTTGGCAGCATCTTCATGCATATCATAAAGAGCTTGGTGGGGTGAAGCTGGCTTCTGCTCACTATAAAGCGGTTTTTCCACCTCTATCCCAACACGCTGACCTAAGATTTGGACAGCCTCCATAAAGGGAACCCCTTGGTACTCCTCTATGAACTTAAAGACATCACCTGAGCGCCCACAACCAAAACAGTGGTAAAACTGCTTGTCCTCTACAACGTTGAAAGAAGGTGTTTTTTCACCATGAAAAGGACAGAGCCCTAGATAGTTCCGTCCTGCCTTTTGTAAAGAAATCACATCTCCTATGACTTCCACAATGTTGGCATTGTTTTTGATTTCTTCAATGACTTGTTTGTCAACCATACACAATACCTCCATGTTATCATAGTTTACTTTATATAGTATACTTTATTTCAGAAAAAAAGTAAACCATTTCACTCATTTTCCCTACTTTATTCAAAGAGTTGATAATAATCAGAGATTTTCATTTTTGCTTTTTCTTCTTGGTTCAAATCTTGGATAATTCGTCCTTCTTTCATGACAATTAAACGATTGCCATATTTGAGAGCATCTTCCATATGGTGGGTAATCATAAGCGCTGTCAGCTGATCTTTCTTGACAAATTCATCCGTCAATTCCATCAAGGCCACACTGGTCTTTGGATCAAGGGCTGCAGTATGCTCGTCTAACAAGAGTAATTCAGGACGCTTCAAGGTTGCCATCAAGAGACTCAAGGCCTGTCTTTGACCACCTGATAAGAACTCAATCGGTGTATTCAAGTGTTTCTCAAGACCATTTCCTACTTTTTCAATGGTCGCTTGAAATTCATCCTTGTAGCTAGCCAGTCGTCTCGGAAACAGTCCTCGTTTTTCACCACGAAACTTGGCAATCAAAAGATTTTCAGCTACTGTCATACGGGGAGCTGTCCCCATCTTAGGATCTTGGAAAACTCGAGACAGATACTTAGCCCGCTTCTCTGGTGAAAACTTGGTAACATCTTCACCCAAAATACGGATGGTTCCACTGGTTAATGACAAGGTTCCTGCAATAGTGTTAAAGAGAGTTGATTTCCCAGCACCATTTCCACCTAAAATCGTGATAAAATCCTGTTCAAAAATTTCTAAGGAAACATCATTTAAAATAATCTTTTCTTCATCAAAGCCATTTTTAACGATTTTGGTTGCATTTTTTAATTCTACAATTGCTGTCATTTGCTTAACTTGGCTCCTTTCAAGATGGTTTGCTTAAATGTTGGAATCATGAGGCAGACTGCTAAAATCAAGGCACTGTATAAACGAAGGTAACTTGTATTAAAGCCAAGCGCAATAACTGCCCACACTAAGAATTGATAAGCGATAGACCCGACAACGATGGCAACCAGACGTTCTGCCAAACTCAAACTCTTGAAGATAACTTCTCCAATAATCAAACTTGCAAGTCCCACAACGATAACCCCGATTCCTCGAGATACATCGGCATACCCTTCTTGCTGGGCAATGAGGGCACCTGCAAGGGCAATCACACCATTTGATAAGACCAAGCCCATGAGCTCCATGCGTCCAGTATGAATCCCGAAACTTCTAGCCATATCAGGATTGTCACCTGTAGCAATATAGGCTTGTCCGAGTTTGGTGTCCAAGAAAAAGAGCATGAGAACAATAACAAGACTGACAAAGATGAGACCTGTCAAGAGTTGATTCAAATCCGAATCAAAAGGCAAAACATCCTGAATTTGCTTGGTTCCAAGCAGGCCTAAATTGGCGCGTCCCATAATTAAGAGCATGATAGAGTGACAGGAAGTCATCACCAAAATCCCTGAGAGCAAGGTTGGGATCTTTCCTTTTGTATAAAGAAGTCCTGCTGCCATTCCAGCCAAACAACCTGCTCCTACAGCAACAAGAGTCGCTAAAAATGGGTTCACACCTTTCGTTATCAGAGTGACAGCAACAGCTCCCCCAAGAGGGAAGGAACCTTCTGTTGTCATATCTGGAAAGTTTAAAATCCTAAATGTCATAAAGATCCCCAGACCTAAAATAGCCCAGACAAATCCTTGAGAAATAATAGATAGTATCATCTGTTTCTTAACCTTTTCTATATGCTTTCTATTGTAAAAAATTGGAGGAGATGTCCCCAACTCCTCCATTGTAGATTATTCAATCACTTGTCCTGCTTCTTTTAGAACAGATTCAGGAATCGTAATACCTAGTTCTTGTGCCAATTTTTTGTTGATTACTGACTTACCAGTTGAAAAGACATTGACTGGAGTATCGGCTGGTTTTGCACCTTTCAAGACTTGCGCAATCATTTTACCTGTTGCCACACCAAGATCATGTTGGTCAACTACAACTGATGCCAAACCACCTGCTTCTACCATGGCAGTTGCACTTGGGTAGATTGGTTTTTTAGCTGATTGGTTGCTTGATACAACAGTTGAAAATGCTGATGCGATTGTGTTATCGATTGGAACCCAGATAGCATCAACCTTGCTAGTCATAACGTTAACTGTTGAAGCAATTTCATTTGTTGAAGGAACTGCAAATGTTTCGACTGTCAAACCTGCTTTTTCAGCATAAGCCTTAAATTCTTCTACCTGTGTTTTTGAATTGTCTTCGCTGCTTGAATAAAGAGCTCCGATTGTTTTCACATTTGGTGTCAAAGCTTTGATGAGTTCAACTTGTTGTTGAGCTGGGTTGTGGTCAGATACCCCTGTAATGTTGCCACCTGGTTTTTTCAAATCTTTGACCAAGTTAGCTCCGATTGGGTCTGTAATAGCGGCCATGATAACTGGTAGGTCTTTTGTGGCACTAGCCAAACCTTGAGCAGCTGGTGTCGCAATACCAACCACAAGGTCATTCCCATTTGCAACCAATTGTTTACTCATTGTCGCAACCTTACTTTGGTCACCTTCTGAGTTCATAAAATCGATTTTAACTTGATCATCTTTATATCCTTCTTCTGCAAGTCCATCTTGGATCCCTTTATAAATCAAATCAAGAGATGGATGGCTCACAAACTGAAGAACACCAACTTTGGCAACTTTCTTCTCATTCTTAGCTTCTGGTTTATTCATTGAAGAATAAATCAAGCTTCCTGCTACTAAGACTGCTAATGCAGCGATAATTCCAATTAAACGTTTATTTTTCATTCTATTTCTCCTTTTTATTCCTTTAAAATACTTCACTTATCTAAACAAGCGACGCCATCGTTTTCTTTCCATACTAACCTCCATCAAAAAAGTCCTCACACAAAAAACTTGTGTGAGGACGTCGATGCGCGGTACCACCTCAATTATAGGGAATTTCCCTATCGCTCTGTCTCGCAATAACGAGATGCACTGTAAGGTGTGCTCACCGAATTTTTATGATTTCAAATTCTAAATAACATTCAGCCCAATTTTCATCATCATCACTTATCTGTTTTCAGCTACCACAGACTCTCTAAAAAGTTTATATGATTACTTTTCTGAATGGTTAAATTATATCATTTTTCAACTACTTGTCAAGACTCTTTTAGCATTTTTTTGAACTATTCAAAAACTTCCCCTATTGAAAAGAGGAAGTTTGAAAGGTATCAGCCTGAATTACGCAATCCTGTCGCAATTCCGTTGATGGTTGTATGGATTAATTTTTCTTGATCGCTTGATAATTCTCCACGACGTTGACGTTTAATCAACTCCAACTGGATATAGTTAAGAATATTAAAGTAAGGCATACGGTAATCCAAACTTGCTTTTAGATATGGATTCTCAGCCAAAAGTTCATCATAACCTTCAATAGCCAAGATGACTTCCTTGGTAACTTGCCATTCATTTAGAATAGTCTCATAGATTGCTTTTACTTCTTCATCCTCACACAGTTTGGCATATTCAAAAGCAATGTTCATATTTGATTTTGACAAGACCATGTCGACATTTGAAAGAAGCGATTGGAAGAAAGGCCAATTTTGATACATATCTCGTAGGATAGCGATATTCTCTGGATTTTTATCGATAAATTCCTTGAAGCTTGAACCAACCCCATACCAGCCAGGGAACATGACGCGACTTTGCGACCATGAGAAGACCCAAGGGATGGCTCTCAAACCACCGATTTCAGTAATAGTCTTACGAGCGGCTGGACGAGAACCAATGTTAAAGCTTGAAATAGCCTTGATTGGACTTGACTCGAAGAAATAATCATAGAAATGATCATTACCAAAGACCAAATCACGGTAGATATCGTAACTACGGTCCACTACTTGGTCCATAATAGCTTCATAACGATTTGAAGTATTTGTATCGCTCTTCTTCTGCGTAATCATACGGTTAATGGCTGCAGATACTAACATTTCAAGGTTATAGTAAGCAGCGTCTTTGTTACCGTATTTATTCCCAATTACTTCACCCTGCTCCGTCAAGCGGATACGATCCTTGATAGACTTGAGCGGTTGAGATGTGATGGCTTCATAGGTTGGTCCACCACCACGACCGACAGTCCCACCACGGCCATGGAAGAAGGTAACCTTAACGCCAAATTCATCTCCAATAGCAGTCAATTGTTGTTGAGCCTTGTAGAGGGTCCAACATGATGATAGGTAGCCACCATCTTTATTACTATCAGAGTAACCAAGCATGATTTCTTGGTAGTTATTACGTGAAGCAATCCATTTCTTGGCAAGAGGAAGTGAAAGATATTCTCTCATGGTTTCTTCTGAGTGATCCAAGTCCTCGATTGTTTCAAAGAGAGGAACGATTTGGACACGGGCTCTTTCTTTATCAACTAGCCCTACTTCTTTTAGCAAGATAGCCAATTCCAGCATGTCTGATACGCTAGTTGCATGTGAAATAATGGTTTGACGAATAACATCATCACCCAACTTATCTTTCAACTTACGAGCAGCCTTAAAGATTGCTAATTCTTTTTCAAGTAACTCTGATTTTTCAACGTGAGTGGCAGAAAGAATACGTGGATCTTCTTCTAATTCTTTCAAAAGAAGCTGGCATTTTTCTTCTTCACTTAGTTCGCTATAATGAGAATGAATACCTGCTGATTTCAAGAGTTCAGCTACACAGGCTTCATGAACACTAGAATCTTGACGCATGTCAATAGATGCCAAATAGAAACCAAAAATTTCAACTGCCTGAATCAGCTCAACAAAATCACCAGAAATCAGTGCTTCACCCTTGTTTTCCAAGAGGGAATCACGGATGGTAATTAAATCTTTATAAAAATCATTAGCTGTTTCATAGCGAGCCCCAACTTCCTTATCCTCAATCAGATAGGTTTTTGTTGCTTGGATTTTTGATTGAATATCAAACAAGGCACGGCGGTAAAGTTCTTTTTCACGATAAATCGAGTTATCCTTGGATTGACGAGCCATTTCTCTGACTTGCTTACTCACATTGACAATACTGGTTGAGAGAGAGAATTCACGATAAAGTTGGTAAATCTTTTCATCATAGTAGTTCATGATGACTTCACACTGGGTCATAGCAGATTGTTTCAAGGTATCTGCTGTAACAAAAGGATTCCCATCACGGTCTCCACCAATCCACATTCCCATGGTAATTGGTTTAGGATGTTTCAACTCCAAGCCATGTTTTTTAGCCAGACGCTTGTACTCAGCAGTCAAATGAGGAACAGCCTTCAGGAATGAACTATTGTAGTATTCCATAACATTCGTGATTTCATTGGTTACTTTCAATTTCTTTTCACGAATCATGTCTGTCTGCATGATAATCTCAATGTAACGACGGAGATCATTATGCCATTTTTCCTTATTAATCAAACCTAATTTCACATCACGATACTTACGCAAGAGGGTATGGATATGATTGGTCAAATCCAACATACTCTTACGTTGCACTTGTGTTGGATGGGCTGTCAAAACAGGGACAACATTCAAGTGTTCTAGAATTTCAACCGCATTTTCTTTTTCTGCAACCATTTTGATTGTTGCTGATAATTTTCCAAGATAATCTTGATCAATATTATTTTGGTGGTTGATTTCATAGGCCAAATCCACGTCTTCTGAAATATTAATCAAGAGAGGCAAGATAGAGAAATAGCGTGAAATATAAGCCATTTCATCATTTGTCAGACTAGTAACCAATTGGTTCAAGCCTTGATAATCTTCTTGAGTTGATAATTCTTTCAACTCCATGATTTTTTCAAAAGTCTCTGGGGCAAGCATATTTTTAGTGATATCTTCTAACAATTCTGTTAAAATCAATACTTCTTCTTGCACGACAGCTTTATTACTATAGTTTTCTAATTTTTGAAGAGACATAGGTAATCCTTTCCACTCTCAGCTCTACATATAGTTTGATGAGTGAGCTTCTAACTCCTCATACAATTGGGCACGTTTTTCACTTGCATCAATATTTAAGACAAAGGCGATGGCTACAGACAAGACCAGAAGACTATTCCCTCCTTGCGATAAGAAGGGGAAGGTAACTCCCGTTGAAGGAATAATACCAGAAATTCCACCGATATTGACAAAGACCTGGACCAACATCATACCACCAACCCCAATCGCCATCATAGAATTAAAGGGATTCTTAGCACGAATACCGACTAGGATAATTCGCAAAATAAGGAAAAAGACAAGTGCTAAAATCAAGCTGGCTCCCACAAATCCAAACTCTTCAATGACAATTGAAAATACAAAGTCTGTATGGGCCTCTGGTAAATAGCCTCGTTTTTCGATTGAATTTCCTAAGCCTAGTCCAAACCATCCACCATTTACCATGGCAAAGTAAGAATTTGCAAGTTGGTGGCCAGCTCCTGCCAAATCGGCAAAGGGATTAAAGTAGGCACTGAAACGCTTGGCAACGTAACCAAATACTGGAACTTTTGAAAACTTTTCAACCCCAATCATAGAAATAGCTGATAAGGATAGGGCTGAAACTCCAAACAATACACCAATAAATGCTATAAACCAACGATGAGCAATTCCACTAACTGTATACATAATCAAGGCTACCAAAGCTAAGATCGTAGCATTTCCCAAATCTGGGAAAATAGCCAAACTTCCTATCATTACCAAGAGGACAAAGCGCCAATCATTAAAAGCACGAGGAATCCATTGATTTTGAGTTAAAACTTGGAAATCGTAAATACCAATTTCATCCTGTTGTTTTGAAAAACGCTGAGCCAAGTACCAGACGATGATAATCTTCAAATACTCAGCTGGCTGAATGGTCAAAGGTCCTACTGAAATCCAACCATAGGCTCCATTGACTGGTGTACCAATTAAGCGAGCCAGAGCCAAAAGAATCAGCTCAACAAACATAACAATAAATAAAAGTCGTTCTTTTCTTAAAAAATTCAGTTTCAGCTTATATATCAAGGCAATCAATATTAAACTAAATACCCAAAACATTCCCTGACTTCGAACCAATTGCAGGGCACTTTTACCTTCTTCGATTAGAATGGCACTGGTTGTAGAATAGACTACAATCAAGCCCAAAATAGATAAAAGTAAGTAAGGAACTAGGATAGAATAGTTTAATAGGTGCCTCTTACTAATCTTCATAGTATCACCAATCTAATGAGAACAAAAGAAATTATTCCCAAATTCCGTTTATTTTCTAGTTTTGATTGCTATTATACCATTTTTTCCGAAAGAAAAAAACTCTTACCCTTCAGATAGAAGATTTTCTCATAAGAAAAAGAGCACTTGGCTCTTTTCTGTTTTATTCTTTTGAAGAACTGCTTGAGCTTGAATCTCCACCACCGATATATTGAGTGAAGATATTTTGGAAGGCTTGATCTTTAACCTTGATATTAGCTGCTTGCAATTCTTTTCCGATAATGCTTTGAACAAATGATGCATCATTTTGTTTTTGAGTTAAGATAACAGTTTTTAATTTTTCTTTATAGTCATCAATATTAGATGATTTTTCTGTTTTCTTAGTGAGTTTTACAATGTAATATTGGCTGCTGTAGGCTTGTGTTCCAGTAACACTAATCACATCAGAAACCCCATTCACTTCTAAAGCGAAAGCTGCTTTCTTAACTTGATCTGGTACTTCTGTTGAAGCTGAATCAAAGGTGATTTCTCCACCGTTCGCTTTGGTTTTTTCATCAGTTGAGTTATCTTTAGCTAATTGAGCAAAGTCTGCATCACTAGCTTTTGCTTTTTCAAGAATTTCTTTAGCCTTGTCCTCATTGTCCAAACGAATGATTTGCGCAGTTACATCTGGAGTGTATTCATCAAAGGCTTTCTTATAGGCATCATCTGTCAATTCAGCTTCTGCTGCTTTCTTAACTGCCAACTCAACTAATTTACTTGTACGAATTTGAGCCTTACGTGTTTCAAGCGTCATTCCTGCTTGTGACAAAACACGTTGGTAGTTCTCACCATATTGTTTTTCTTCTTCTGCAATCGTGTCATTGACTTCTTTGTCATCTACTTCTGAACCGTATTGTTTCTCAAACACTTTTTGGATGGTCAAGTTCAACAACACTTGTTGGGCTGAAGGGTTGCTTTTCACTTGCTCATAAAATTGATGTTCTGTAATGACATCCCCTTTCATGCTGATAAGGTCTGCCCCTTCTGAACCTTTCGAACAAGCTGCTAAAGTTGCTACTGATAATAGTGTAATGGCACCTGCCAATAATTTTTTCTTCATGTCTACTCCTTTGAGATAAGTGTTACCCTATCTATTTTACTATATTTTCTTAAATTTTTCTGAAAATTATTCGCTGTCAGGCAATTGAACATCTGCTACATTTTTACGAAGCATAAGAATGCCGTCTCCCAGAGGAACTAGTGTTGCGGTGAGTCCTGGATTATCTAAGGTTGCGTCAAATAGTCTTTGAAGTCCTCTGTAAATAGTTCGCTGACCTCGACGGACTTCCATTATATCCTTGGCAACATCACCACCTTGGAAAATATCATCCAAGACAACCACACCACCAACTTCCAAATGTTTGAGGATTTCTGGCAGAAAGACGATATATTTAGACTTGGCAGAATCCATAAAGACAAAATCATAGGACTCTGTCAAGGTTGATAAGACATCTACCGCATCTCCTTCTAGGAGAGTAATTTGCTTGCGACTGTCAAATTGAGCAAAATTTTCCTTGGCAAAACCAATCATTTCTGGATTGCGGTCAATGGTTGTAATCTTGGAATTTGGCGCATGTTCTGCCATCAAGAGGGCTGAAAAACCGATAGCCGTCCCAATTTCCAGAATGTTTTTAGGTTGCATGGTTTCCATGAGAAAACGGAAGAAAGCAACCGTTTCATGAGGAATGATGGGAATATTTTCCTTGCGAGCAAAGTTTTCCAATTCTTTCAAGGAACCTGTGACTTGCTTTTGACGCTGGCGCATCAAGTCCACAATTTCTTCCTTGACAACAGGACGACGCATATTATGGTTGGCGTTTTTACTATACGATTCAACCATCTTATGCTAATCCTAATTTTTCAACAAGAGCTTCAAACTCATTTAAACGACGTTCAAAGACTGCAAAGGCATCGTTGAGGTAGTCTTCCTTCTCCATATCAACACCAGCTTTTCTCATGACATTAAGTGGATAGTCAGATTTGCCTGCCTTGAGGTAGTCGATATAGCGGTCACGGTCTTCTTGACTACCATGAACAATCTTTTCAGCCAAGGCTGAGGCTGCTGCAAAACCAGTTGAATATTGATATACATAGTAGTTATAGTAGAAGTGTGGAATGCGAGCCCACTCGTATTGGATTTCAGGATTGTCTTCCTTACTCAAACCATAATACTCCTGGTTCAAGTCTGCGTAGAGTTTATTTAGGAAATCGCTTGTCAAGACTTCTCCATTTTGGTCCGCTTGGTGGATAGCGTGTTCAAACTCAGCAAATTGAGTTTGACGGAAAACTGTTCCACGGAAACCATCTAAGAAGTTATTGAGAATAGCAAAGCGCGTTGCATCGTCTTCCACTTCTTCCAATAATTTCTCCGTCAAGATATTTTCATTGGTAGTTGAAGCAATCTCAGCCAAGAAGATAGAATAATCTCCGTAAACATAAGGCTGCGTTTCACGAGTATAGCTTGAGTGCATACTGTGACCTGTTTCATGGACAAGGGTAAAGAGATTGTCTAGATTGTCCTGCCAGTTAAGGAGCATAAAGGCATTGGTATCGTAAGAACCACCAGAATAGGCACCTGAACGCTTGCCTTGATTTTCGTAAACATCAATCCAACGCTCGCTGAAGGCACGTTTAACACGGCTCAAGTAATCCTCACCCAAGACTGCCAAGGCCTCTTCTGCCTTTTTCAAGGCTTCTTGGTAGGTGAAACTGTATTCAACAGATGAAAGCGGTGTGTAGACATCGTACATCTTGAGGTCTGAAATTCCCAAGATTTTTGAACGAAGCTCAAGGTAACGATGTAAGAGTGGCAAGTGCTTGCGAACTGCTGCTACTAGATTGTCATAAACACTCTCTGGAACAAAATTTGCTGCTAGGGCTGCATGACGAGCACTCTGGTAGTTACGAACCTTGGCACGGTAGTTTTGCACCTTAACATTTGTCTGCAAGGTTTTGGCATAGGTGTGTTGGAATTGTTCGTAAGTCGCATAAAGGGCTTGATAGGCACCACGGCGCACCTCACGATTTTTAGACTCCATCAGACGTGTGTAAGTCCCATGAGATAGCTGAACTTCCTTACCATCATCGTCGAGGACATAAGGGAACACAATATCCGCATTGTCCAAGATAGCGAAGGTTTCACTCGCCGAACCAAAGATTTCTCCAGCTCCAGCCAATAATTCTTCTTCACGTTGTGAGAGAACGTGATCCTTGCCTTGCAAAAGCTTGTCAAAATAGTGTTGATAAACCTGCA
>NZ_CAUQJA010000017.1:0-41133 GCF_963518475.1 uncultured Streptococcus sp.
TCAGGTAAGACAGCGGTTATTCCAGCAGCTGATTTGACGAAGACAGCAGAAGCAGTCGCTAAACCAAATGCAGGCAATGATATCAACACACCGGCGGTTAAAACAGCAGTTGCTAAGAAAGATGCTTTAACTGATTCAGAAAAAGAAGCAGTTAAGACAGCAGTAGAAGCAGTTAATCCAGGTGCTAAGGTAGTAGTAGATGACAAAGGAAATGCGACAGTTACTACGAAAGATGGTAAGACAGCCGTAATTCCTGCTTCTCAACTAGTTATTCCAACAGAAAAACTTGCAGACCTATCTGAGCAAAATGGTGTGAATATTCCAGCTACACGCACCTTGGTAGCAGATAAGAATAACTTAACTCCTGAAGAAATTGCTAAGATTAAGGTTGCTGTGGAAGCTGTAAATCCAGGCTCAACAGTTGTTGTAGATGAAAAGGGTAACGCGACAGTAACCACAGTAGATGGAAAAACAGCAACAATTTCAGCTGAACAATTAGTTAAAGATGAAGCAGATGTAGCAACTAAAAACAATGGTGAAAATCTTAATCTTGATTTTGAAAAACAACTTGTAGCTGATTTGGACAACTTAACAGACGCGGATAAAGCGGGAGCTAAAGCCAAAATTATGGCAGCTAACCCAGATGTAGCAGAAGTAATCTTCGATGATAAAGGAAATGCAACGGTTATTTTGAATAATGGTAAAGCATATACAGTTTTAGCTAAAGATATCTTTAAAGAAATTCCTTATGTTCCATCATATAATCGAGGAAATAATAGAATTAATAACGCTGAAACGATAGTCGATAAATCGAAGTTAGAAGGTGCTATTCGTCAATTGGATAAGCTAATCATCCAAGAATCAGCTAAGCTTGATGCAGAAACTGTGAAAGAAGCGAACGCATTATTAGCAGCCGCTAAAGAAGTATTTGCCAATGCAAACGCAACTCAAGCAGAAGTGGATGCAATGGTTAAACGTATAGAAGACTTCATGTTGAAAGTTTCTCCAGCAACTAATCATGCAATTCTAGCTAATGACCAAGCTACTCAAGCCACAAACGCTAACCAAGAAACAGCTAACGTGAATACAGTGGCTAAAGAATTGCCTAACACAGGTACAGAAGCTAACGCTAGCCTCGCAGCGCTTGGACTTCTTGGAGCCCTAGGTGGATTTGGACTTCTTTCTCGCAAGAAAAAAGAAGACTAAAAACTCATAGTTTTTAAGAAGATGATTCGTCATCTTCTTTTTTTGGCTCTTTGTCAACTGTAGTGGGTTGAAGAAAAGCTAAGCTCGAGAAAGGACAAAATTCGTCCTTTCTTTTTTGATGTTCAGAGCAATAAAAATCCGTTTTTTGAAGTTTTCAAAGTTCCGAAATCCAAAGGCATTGCGTTTGATGAGTTTAATGAGATTATTCGTTGCTTCTAATTTGGCGTTTGAATAGGGTAGTTGAAGGGCATTGACAATCTTCTCTTTATCTTTGAGGAAGGTTTTAAAGACAGTCTGAAAAAGAGGATGAACCTGCTGCAGATTGTCCTCAATGAGTCCGAAAAATTTGTCAGGCTTCTTGTCCTGAAAGTGAAACAGCAAGAGTTGATAGAGATGGTAGTGGTGTTTCAAGTCTTTTGAATAGCCCAAAAGCTTGTCTAAAATCTCTTTATTCGTCAAGTGCATACGAAAAGTAGGATGATAAAAACGTTTATCGCTTATTTTCCGACTATCTTGTTGGATGAGTTTCCAGTAGCGCTTGATAGCCTTGTATTCATGAGACTTTCGATGAAATTGATTCATAATTTGGATATTGAGGTCTTTGATATCTAGCAGTTTTGTGATAAAATGTAATTGTTCCATATGATTCTTTCTAATGATAGTTTGGTCGCTTTTCATTATAGATCTTATGGGACTTTTTTTCTACACAAAAATAGGCTCCATAATATCCATAGGGGATTTACCCACTACAAATATTATAGAGCCCGTTTTTTTATGTTTTCTTAAGGGGCAAAACTGATGCAGACTGCTTCTGGGACATGAAAGTCATTAGAAAGTTCTGCTAGACGTCCAGTTTCAGAATTGCGTTTAAAGACGGTTGCATTGTCAGAGTCTTGATGGACAGCAATGACAAATTCTTGGTCTGGTGTCAAATCAAAATCACGTGGAGTCTGACCATGTGTCGGAACGATTTCTAACAACTCTAAGCTACCGTCCGCAAGGATTGTATATACTACGATAGAATCATGACCACGGTTAGAGGCGTAGAGGTATTTACCATCTTTAGAGAGACGAATGGCAGCAGTACCATTAAAGCCTTCATAACCGTCTGGTAGAGTTGAAATGACTTGCATGCGTTCAAATTCGCCAACACCATCGTAGATTAGAACCTCGATAGTGCTATTGAGTTCACAAATGAGATAAGCGATTTTATAATGGTTATGGAAAATAATATGGCGTGAGCCTGCTCCTGGCTGGCTATGATAGGTATAGAGCTTAGATAATTTTCCTTCTGAATCAAAATCATAAGTGATAACTTGGTCTGTTCCCAAGTCGCAGGTCACTAGATAGTGGTCAGGTGTTAAATCTGTATAGTGAACATGTGGAGAAGCTTGATTTTCATGTGGACCTTGGCCACTGTGTTGATCAATATCACTAAGTACAAGACGACCATCTTCCTGACGTTTATAAACAAGGACCTGTCCCTTGTGGTAGTTTGCCGCGTAAACCAAATCACGCTCTTCATCAACGGCAACATAACAGTGGGGGGCTCCCTCTTCAACGACGTGATTTAATAAGTTACCATTAGTTTGATATGCTGCAATTCCACCCTTATCGTCTTGACTACCAACAGTGTATAAATGTTGGTGCTGGTCAAAGGCAAGGTAGGTTGGACTTGGCTCAGTAGCAAAAAGTTCTAGATTTGAAAGCTGACCAGTTTCTGTATCAAAGTCTGCCTTGTAAATCCCTTGGGAAGTCCGACGTGTATAAGTTCCAAAATAAACAGTTTTTTTCATAACTTTACCTCTATACAAAAGATAAGACTATTATATCACAAAAATGGAAGTATAAAGAAATCAAGATTAGCAAGAGCTTTACCTAATTCTTTTGATGATAATATTAGAAATGTTTTCATTGATTTACTTAATAAAAGTGCTATAATAATCTTATACAAATTGCAAAGGAGTTTAACTATGAAAAAACGTGTTTTCTTAGCAGCAGGAGTTGCTGTACTCTCGGCAGCAGTGCTAGTAGCGTGTTCATCTGGTAATGGTAATAAAGAAGCAACTAAACAAGCAACTAAACCAGTTACTTATGCCTATGTATTCTCATTAGATCCTGTTACTTTGGATTATACAGTTTCTGGTAATGTCAGCACTAAACAGATTACAGGTAATGTTATTGATGGATTATTAGAAAATGACCAATATGGGAATCTGGTCCCATCAGTTGCAGAAGATTGGACTGTTTCCAAAGATGGTTTGACCTATACCTATAAAATCCGTCAGGGTGTCAAGTGGTATACCAATGAGGGAGAGGAGTATGGTGAAGTTAAGGCTCAGGATTTTGTAACTGGTCTGAAGCATGCAGCTGATAAGAAATCACAGGCTCTCTATTTGGTACAGGATTCTATCAAAGGATTGGATGACTATGTAAATGGGAAAACAACAGATTTCTCAACCGTAGGCGTGAAAGCAACAGATGATTATACTGTTGTTTATACTTTGAACCATCCAGAATCTTTCTGGAATTCAAAAACAACAATGGGAGTTCTTGCTCCCGTGAGTGGAGATTTTTTGGCATCTAAAGGAGATGATTTTGGTAAGGCTACTGATGTAACGAGTATACTATACAATGGGGCATATCTTCTTAAGGGGCTTACTTCGAAATCTTCTATCGAAATGACCAAAAACCAAAATTATTGGGATAAGCAGAATGTCTTTATTGATGATATCAAGTTATCCTTCTTTGATGGTCAAGATGCAGACTCTCTAGGACGCGGTTTTGATGAGGGACATTATCCAGCTGCTCCACTCTTTAAAAACTCTGCCAACTATGAACGTCTAAAAGAAAAGTACAAGGATAATATTGTATATGGTCAACAAAGAGGTGGCGTATTCTATATGTCTACTAATATTGATCGTGTGTCATACAATCATACTGCTAAAACAAGTGATGTAGAAAAATCCTCTACTAAGAAAGCACTTTTAAACAAAGATTTCCGTCAAGCCTTGGCATTTGCTGCAGATCGTAAAGCAGCTGTTTCTCAGGTGTTTGGGGATGAAGTGGCGCCTCGTAAATTACGTACAAGTTTCACTCCTCCAACATTTGTACAAGTTGGAGACCAATCGTTTGGTCAAGTAACTAAGATAGAATTGGATAAATTGGATAATGTCTGGAAAGATGTCAGTCTTGATGATGCGCAAGATTCACTTCATAACGTAGACAAGGCTAAAGCTAAGTTTGAATCTGCTAAGAAAACTCTTCAAGCTGATGGAGTACAGTTTCCGATTCATTTAGATCTTCCAGTTTCATCGACTCAGACAGATTTTATCCATCAAGCTCAGTCTTATAAACAATCCATTGAAGAATCCTTGGGCTCTGAAAATGTAGTTGTTGACATTCAACAGGTTTCTGATGATGAATTGGGAAACATGACTGTTCTAGCAACATCAAATAATAATGTTGATTGGGACATTAATGTTAATAGTGGTTGGAGTCCGGATTATGCAGATCCATCAACTTATCTAGATGTATTTGATCCAACTTCAGGTCCAAGTCTCCTCGGCTCTCTTGGTGTAGCACCAGGAACAGACAATCCAGCCATTAAAACAGTTGGATTGGATAAATACAAAGGATTGATTGATGATGCAAATAGTGAAAAAACAGATCTGCAAAAACGTTATTCTAAATATGCTAAGGCGCAAGCTTGGTTAACAGATAGTGCTCTAGTTATTCCTGTACACTCAGACGGTGCCCAAATGTTAGTAACGAAGAAAGTACTAGGTAGTGGTGCTGATGGTTGGATTGGTGATAAAACAGGAGATAACAGTTATAAATATCTTAAACTCCAAGATAAGATTGTCACTTCCAAAGAAATGGATGAGTTCCGCAAGAAATTTGCTGATGAAAAAGGCAAATCCAATGCTGATTATCAGAAGAACTTAGACCGTCATATTCAAGACTAATCGAATCTCCTCTTTTGAGGGGATTTTTTATGTCGCTGTCTCCATGTAAGCACTTTAAAAAAGAGTTATTTTGATTTAAAAATGGTATAATGAGAGAACAAAAGAAAGGAAGTATTTATGGAGCAAAAAGAGAAACATTTTAGCCTATCTTGGTTTTTCAAGTGGTTTTTGGATAACAAGGCAATTACGGTATTTTTGGTAACTTTATTATTGGGACTGAATCTTTTTATTTTAAGTAAGATTAGTTTTCTATTTTCACCTGTTTTAGACTTTTTGGCAGTCGTGATGTTGCCAGTCATTTTATCTGGTTTACTATACTATTTATTGAATCCTATTGTTGATTGGATGGAGAAGCATAAGATTAATCGCGTCATAGCGATTAGTATTGTCTTTGTCATCATCGCTCTCTTTATCATTTGGGGTTTGGCAGTAGCTATTCCAAATCTACAACGTCAGGTTTTAAGTTTTGCGAGGAATGTTCCAGTCTACCTAGAAGATGCTGACAGGGTTATTGATGATCTGGTAACCAAGCGTTTACCAGATGATTTCAGACCTCAGTTAGAACAAGTTTTGACAAACTTCTCAAGTCAGGCTACAGTTTGGGCAAGTAAGGTTTCATCTCAAGCAGTCAACTGGGTGAGCGCCTTTATTAGCGGGGCTTCTCAAGTGATTGTTGCCTTGATTATCGTTCCTTTCATGCTCTTTTATCTCTTACGTGATGGAAAAGGACTACGTCACTATTTGACCCAATTCATGCCAACGAAATTGAAAGAACCTGTTGGACAAGTTTTATCAGATGTGAATCAGCAGTTGTCTAATTATGTTAGAGGACAAGTAACAGTGGCTATTATTGTTGCAGTAATGTTTATGATTTTCTTCAAGATTATTGGTCTACGCTATGCGGTTACGCTGGGTGTTACTGCTGGTATCTTAAATCTGGTTCCTTATTTGGGTAGCTTCTTAGCCATGCTTCCTGCTCTAGTATTGGGGTTGATTGCTGGGCCAGTCATGCTTTTGAAAGTAGTGATTGTCTTTATCGTAGAACAAACTATTGAAGGTCGTTTTGTCTCTCCATTGATTTTGGGAAGTCAATTAAACATCCATCCCATTAATGTTCTCTTTGTTTTGTTAACTTCAGGATCCATGTTTGGTATCTGGGGAGTCTTGCTCGGTATTCCAGTTTATGCCTCTGCTAAGGTTGTCATTTCAGCGATTTTCGAATGGTATAAAGTAGTCAGTGGCCTATATGAACTAGAGGGAGAGGAAGTCAAGAGTGAACAATAGTCAACAGATGTTACAGGCTTTGGAAGAGCAAGATTTAACCAAGGCTGAGCATTATTTCGTCAAAGCTTTAGAAAATGATCCAAATGACCTTCTGTATGAGTTAGCTACTTATCTTGAAGGAATTGGTTTTTATCCTCAGGCCAAGGAAATTTACCTGAAAATTGAAGAGGATTTCCCAGAGGTTAATCTAAATCTAGCAACAATTGCTAGCGAGGATGGTCAAATCGAAGAGGCCTTTGCTTATCTTGAGGAAATCCAAGCTGACAGTGACTGGTATGTTTCGGCTTTGGCTCTGAAGGCAGACCTTTACCAGTTGGAAGGTTTGACAGATGTGGCGCGTGAGAAATTATTGGAGGCCTTGACTTACTCAGAAGATCCTCTCTTGGTATTGGGTTTAGCAGAGTTGGATAGTGAGTTGGAAAATTATCAAGAGGCCATTCAAGGCTATGCTCAGTTAGATAATCGCTCGATTTATGAGCAAACAGGCATTTCCACCTATCAACGGATTGGCTTTGCCTATGCCCAGTTAGGGAAATTTGAAACGGCTACAGAGTTTTTAGAAAAAGCCCTGGAGTTAGAATACGATGACCTAACAGCTTTTGAGTTGGCCAGTCTTTACTTTGATCAAGAAGAATACCAAAAGGCCGTCCTCTATTTTAAGCAGATCGATACCATTTCTCCTGACTTTGAAGGCTATGAATATGGTTATAGTCAGGCCTTACATAAGGAACATCAAGTTCAAGAAGCCCTGCGTATCGCTAAGCAAGGCTTAGAGAAAAATCCCTTTGAAACTCGCCTCTTGCTAGCTGCTTCACAATTCTCTTATGAACTGCATGATGCTAGTGGTGCAGAAAATTATCTCCTTACCGCTAAAGAAGATGCTGAGGATACGGAAGAAATCATACTCCGTCTAGCTACTATTTATCTGGAGCAGGAACGCTATGAGGATATTTTAGACTTACAAAGTAATGAGCCAGAGAATCTTTTGACCAAGTGGATGATTGCTCGTTCTTATCAAGAGATGGACGATTTGGATACTGCCTATGAGCATTACCAAGAGTTGGCAGGAGATTTGAAAGACAATCCAGAATTTCTAGAACACTATATCTATCTCTTGCGTGAACTGGGCTACTTTGAGGAAGCAAAAGTCAATGCTCAAGCTTACTTAAAACTGGTTCCAGATGATGTGCAAATGCAAGAACTATTTGAGAGATTGTAAGAATATATTTTTAAAAACTGTATCTAATCATTTTTGATAGATATAGTTTTTCTTTTTCAAATAGAATTTTTTTACAAAAATTATTGGTTATTTTGTTTATTTATGCTATAATAGGAACAATTATTTTTAGGAGGTGCAGTATGTCTTATTTGTTTGAGATATTACCGAGTTTATTGAGCGGTGCAAGCATGACTTTGCAGGTTTTTGCACTGGTCTTGATTTTTTCTATTCCCTTGGGCGTTTTGATTGCCTTTGCCTTGCAAGTCCATTGGAAGCCCCTCCATCATCTGATTAATATTTATATTTGGATTATGCGGGGAACACCCTTGCTCTTGCAATTAATCTTTATCTATTATGTCCTACCAAGTATTGGGATTCGTTTGGACCGTCTTCCTGCGGCTATCATTGCCTTTGTTCTCAATTATGCGGCTTACTTTGCTGAAATCTTTCGTGGGGGAATTGATACCATTCCTAAAGGTCAATATGAGGCTGCCAAGGTCTTGAAGTTTAATTCTTTTGACACAGTGCGCTATATTATTTTGCCTCAGGTGACCAAAATTGTTCTTCCCAGTGTCTTTAATGAAGTTATGAGTTTGGTCAAGGATACTTCTTTGGTCTATGCTCTAGGAATTTCAGATCTTATCTTGGCTAGTCGAACAGCTGCCAACCGTGATGCTAGTCTGGTTCCAATGTTCTTGGCAGGAGCCATTTACTTAATTTTGATTGGTATTGTGACCATTCTTGCCAAAAAAGTTGAGAAGAAGTACAGTTACTATAGATAGGAGGCTGCTATGTTAGAATTACGAAATATCAATAAGGGTTTTGGTCAAAAGCAAATTTTGTCCAATTTCAGTCTAAAAATTCCTGAAAAGCAAATCCTGGCTATTGTAGGACCTTCTGGTGGAGGTAAGACAACCCTCTTGCGCATGCTTGCGGGTCTGGAAACCATTGATTCAGGACAAATCTTTTATAATGGAGAACCTTTAGAACTGGATGAATTGGAGAAGCGGAATCTACTGGGATTTGTATTCCAAGATTTTCAACTTTTCCCTCATTTATCAGTTCTAGATAATTTGACTTTATCACCTGTGAAAACTATGGGAATGAAGCAGCAAGAGGCTGATAAGAAGGCGCGTGGGCTCCTGGAACAGTTAGGACTGTCAGGGCACGCAGACGCCTATCCATTCTCACTATCTGGTGGGCAAAAGCAGCGGGTAGCCTTGGCGCGTGCTATGATGATTGACCCAGAAATCATAGGTTATGATGAGCCGACTTCTGCCCTGGATCCAGAATTGCGCTTGGAAGTGGAAAAACTAATCTTGCAAAATAGGGAACTTGGGATGACGCAGATTGTGGTTACCCACGATTTACAATTCGCTGAAAATATCGCAGATCAGATTCTCAAGGTTGAGCCCAAGTAGGAGGTGCCAATGACTAATAAGAAAATTGCTTTAGTATTGGTTTCTATCCTGACTCTCTTTTTAACGGCTTGTACTCAGAAGGCTAGCGATCCAAAGCAGGATAACTGGGATAAATATCAAGAGCAGGGGACCATTACTATTGGTTTTGACAATACCTTTGTACCTATGGGATTTGAAGAAAAGAATGGACAGTATACAGGCTTTGATATTGACTTAGCACAAGCTGTCTCAGAAAAATTAGGTTTCAAGATTCAATTTCAGCCAATTGACTGGGATATGAAGGAGACGGAACTGCAAAATGGAACTATTGATGCCATCTGGAATGGGTATTCTGCCACTGATGAACGCCGAGAGAAGGTTGCTTTTAGCATTCCATACATGGAAAATCAGCAAGTTCTGGTTGCGAAGAAAAACCAGCAAATTCGTTCAGTAGAGGATATGAAGGATAAGACCTTGGGAGCCCAAGCCGGTTCCTCTGGTTATTTAGACTTTGAAGCCAAGCCAGATTTATTGAAAAATCGTGTCAAAGACCAGAAGGCCAATCAATACCAGAGTTTTAATGAGGCTTTGATCGATTTGAAGAATGACCGTATTGATGCCTTGTTGATTGACCGAGTGTATGCCAATTATTATCTTCAGTCTGAAGGAATATTAAATGACTATAATGTCTTTTCAGCTGGATTTGAGAGTGAATCTTTTGCTGTAGGTGTCAGACCTGCTGACAAAAGATTACTGCAAGCTTTAAATCAATCCTTTGTTGAACTACATCAAGAAGGGAAGTTCCAGGAAATCAGCCAAAAATGGTTTGGAGAAGATGTAGCAACCAAAGAAGTGAAAAGTAGAGATTGAGTTTTTACTCAGTCTTTTTTTGCATCAAAAAATCCTCTGGCAAGTACCAGAGGATAAGTGATTATTTCATTGTTGGGAAGAGTAATACATCACGGATAGTGGTTGTATCAGTGAGGAGCATGCAGAGACGGTCGATACCGATTCCCAAACCACCTGTTGGTGGCATACCGTATTCAAGGGCTTCAATGTAGTCGTAGTCGATGCCTGTCGCTTCATCGTCACCAAGTTCTTTGGCTTTAGCTTGGGCTTCGAAACGGCTAAGCTGGTCGATTGGGTCGTTGAGCTCAGTAAAGGCATTACCGTACTCCTTAGTCATGATGAAGAGCTCGAAACGGTCAGTAAAGCGTTCGTCTTCAGGATTTTTCTTAGCCAGTGGAGATACAGCTACTGGATGCCCATAGACAAAGGTTGGTTGGATCAAGGTTTCTTCAACAAACTCTTCAAAGAAGGCATTGATAATGTGACCAACTTCAGTGTAGTGTTTCTCAACTGTAACTTTCTTCTCAGCAGCGATAGCTTTGGCTTCCTCGAAAGTCATGTCTTGCCAGAAATCGACACCAGTAATTTCTTTGATAGCATCTACCATGTGAACACGTTTAAATGGTTCGTTAATCTTGATTTCAGTTCCTTGGTAGTTAACTGGGCCATCACCTTTAACTGATTTAGCAGCGTGTTGGATAATACCCTCCGTCAAGTCCATGATATCTTGGAAGTCTGCATAAGCTTGGTAGACTTCGATAGAAGTAAACTCAGGGTTATGAGTGGCATCCATTCCTTCATTACGGAAGATACGACCAATTTCATAGACACGCTCCATACCACCGACGATAAGGCGTTTCAAGTGAAGCTCAGTCGCGATACGAAGTACCATGTCAATGTTTTGGGCATTGTGGTGGGTGATAAATGGACGGGCAGCAGCACCACCGGCTTCATTATGAAGAACAGGTGTTTCCACTTCAAGGAATCCTTTTTGGTCAAGGTAACGACGGATTTCAGAGATGATCTTTGAACGAGTAACAAAGCGTTCAAAGCTTTCACGGTTAGAAATCAAGTCAAGGTAACGTTTACGGTAAATTGTTTCAACGTCTGTCAAACCGTGGAATTTTTCTGGAAGTGGACGAAGAGCCTTAGACAAGTGTGTGATGTGAGTAGCCTTGATAGAGAGTTCTCCCATATCTGTACGCATCACTTCGCCTTCGACACCAAGGAAGTCACCAAGGTCTGCTTTTTTGAAGATTTCGTAGTTTTCTTCACCGACAGCATCCTTACGAACGTAGATCTGGATTTGACCTTCGCGGTCTTGAAGGTGGGCAAATCCAACTTTACCTTTACCACGTTTAGTTACCAAGCGTCCTGCGATAGTAGCTGTTTCGTTTTTATCGTGTAATTGTTCTTTATCGAGGTCAGCATATTTATCTTTTAATTCTTGTGAATTTGCAGTACGTTCAAAACGTTTTCCGAAAGGATCAATTCCTTGTTCACGGAGAGCAGCCATTTTTTCACGGCGAACGATCTGCTGGTCATTTAGTTCTTCCATATGTTCTGTTGACATGGGATCCTCCTAGTTTTACTCAAAATTGAATACGATGAGTCATTTTTTGCGATACTCCCATTTTATCATAAATAAGCAAGAAATTCACGGATAATCTTTCAAAACTAAAAAGAACTTGACGATAAAATCAAGTTCTGTTATTGATAGGAAGTATCATTCCAAGTATCGAGCGTAAATGTTTCAAAATCATGGGTTTCTAGAATTGTCAGGCTGGCATTTGCTAGACCTCCATCTTTACGAAGAAGAGGTTCTTTATAACTTAGAAGAGTACGAATACTGGCAGTAAGATTAGCACCATGACCGACAATTAGAATACGCTCAGCAGGACAATCTTTTAATGATTTGATAAATTGGATGGTCCGTTGCGTGGTGCTATAGAGGGATTCAGCTCCGAATATTTGAGTGTCAAATTGAGCAAGATTAGATCGGAAAGCTTTGATTTGTTGCGGGTAAATAGCTTCCAAGGTTGCGATTTTCAAACCTTCCAACTTCCCCAGCTGCCATTCACGGAGATTAGGAACACTTTCTAAAGGACAGGGGGTCTGGAGTTGACTTTGGATAATTTCAGCAGATTTGACTGCTCGAGGTAAATCACTTGAATAAATCTGTTCAAAAGGAATTTCCTTGAGATACTGGCCAAGTCGTTTTAGGGTGTCAATGGATTCAGGAAGAAGGGGAGAATCACCACTAGCACCTTGAAAGCGTCCTTCTTGGTTCCAGACTGTACGACCGTGGCGGACAAAGTAGAGTTTCATTATTGGCTGTCCTCCAAGATATCTGCAAAGTCGGCCTTTACAAAGCTGGCCAAATCTTGTGGCGCGACGATAATGCTGTGACCAACTTCCCCAGCAGAGACAATCATTTGATCCAAGTCTAGAGCGATTTTATCGATAAAAATGGGGTAATTGTGTTTCTGACGAATTCCGACAGGATTATTGGCTCCATGAATATAACCTGTTGTTTTTTCCAAGTCCTTTTGTGGAATCATGCTCACTTTTTTATTGCCAGAAATTTTAGCTAGTTTCTTTTCCGACAAGTGTTGGGTGATAGGGACAATTCCAATAATCGGTCCTGTCTTGTCTCCCAAAAGAGCCAAGGTTTTGAAAATCTGATCTCGTTCATAATCTTGAGGAAGCTCTCCTTCTAGGGCATTGATTTGAATCCCCTGATGTGGGATGCCTGCTTTAGACAGAATTTGTTCTACCAATGTTTTTTTGATTTTAACTTTTTTTGCCATTATTTATACTTATCCTCCAATTGGCTCATCCAAATACCAAGCCAAATTCCCAACGCAAAGAAGAAGGCGATGATGACATAACCGACATGTGAAAGTCCCGTGTATTGGATACTTTCAGCGTTTCCTGCATTTGGAATCAAGATCAAAAGGGTACTAGAAAGGACGATTCCGATGATGAAATGATAGACGCGTGAGTGGTAGTTGTTTAAGGCGTAATCCATCAATTTTGAAAAAATGATGAGAGTTGCACCTGCCCCAACTCCAATCGGGAAGAAGGTTCCCAAGAGGTCAAAGGTTTTAAAACCAGTTAACATAGGAGCATAGAGACCCAAAATCAAAAGTAGATTTGATGGACTGAGGCCAGGAACTAATACGCCAAGAGCCAGCAGTGCACCAGCTAGGACGAAATTAAGAAAGCTGGCACTTAAGGTTCCAACAACAAAATTTAAGGCATAGAGTCCTAATCCAGAAATGATAAAGGTTGTCCAGAACCAAGCTAAATCAATCTTGTCTCGGTCAGATTCTCGAGTTGATTCTTTGAGGAGGCTAGGAACTGTACCAATGATGGCGCCCGCAAAGCTCCATAAGACAAAGACCTGATAATTTTCAAGCAGGTATTCAATCGGGTAGGAAAATAAGCCGATTCCCAGAAGCATACCGATGGCAACTGGAATAAAGTACAAAACATTTTCTTTAAAGTCTTTAAAGGGATGGGCCAGAAAGCCAATCATTCGTTCATAAATTCCTAAGATTGCTGCTAGAACCCCTCCGGAAATTCCCGGTAAGATAAATCCAAGAGCAATGACAATCCCTTTAATAACACGTGCTAACCATGAGAGCATATTGTTCCTCCAACTATTTCTATTTCAAAAAATCCTTACTATATTGTATCACAATCAAACACAAAAAGAAAAAGCAAATGATAAACAAATGCTTTTAAGGTTTTAAAAAGATTTTTCTAAAGGTTTCTTCTTTGTTTTTTAAGGAAGAAATGACGTTGATATCCAAATCGTGGTCAAAGCCAGCAATTTTTCCTTTAGATGTGTACTGGTGAATGTCGTAATCTAAATCAGTCTTAGGAGTTGCTTCGTAAAATCCTGAGTCAGAACCATAGGAAGGAATCCAAACAGACGTAAACTTGTCTGTATCAATACTGTGTTCTTCCATGAAGTAGACCCCAACGTAGATGCCGATATTTTTAGCACCAAGTGATTCTAGTTTTGCTCGAAAGGCTTCAACACCTTCGTTCATATTGGACATGGTTTTGTCTTCCACATCTAGCCAATAGTAACTAGGGCTGTATGGCGATGAAGCGTTATAAAAAACTTCAGCAGCCTTTTCCATTTCTTGGACACTTTTTCCAGCTACAAAGGCATAGACACCAACTGGGACATTTCGTTTTTGAAACTCGGTAATATGGGTTTTAAAGGCCTTATCTACCCCATTAACAAAGGAAGCATCGTTTTCTTTTAAAGACTGAGCGCCACTATGTACACGAACGATAGCTCCAGAAATGTTTTGGGACAGAGTATCGTAATTTATTTCCTCAGGACGTTGCCAACCAGAAACATCAATTACCGGTTTATCTATATTGTGTAGCGCTTGCGTTTCTACTTGCGCGATATTTGACTTTGTTTTTACAGGATGGTCCTCAAAACGAGGGCGATTCAGGATTAAAATGAAAATCATAATCCCAAAAAAACCAAATAAAATAAGCGGATTAATTTTCTTTCTCATATTCCATAATTTTACCTTAAAAATGAAAAAAAATCAAAAAAAATACTCAAAAAATGGGTTAAGAAAGGACTTTAGAGCATTTTTTCATTCAAGGGCGCGTAATGATTTGAAATATGGTATAATAAAAGGGAATTTCTAGAGAAAAGAGAAGATTATGTCAAATTATGCCATTATTTTAGCAGCGGGTAAAGGGACTCGCATGAAATCTGATTTGCCAAAAGTTTTGCACAAGGTTGCGGGTATTTCTATGTTGGAACATGTTTTCCGTAGTGTGGGAGCTATCCAACCTGAAAAGACAGTAACAGTTGTAGGACACAAGGCAGAATTGGTTGAGCAGGTCTTGGCTGGACAGACAGAATTTGTGACTCAATCTGAACAGTTAGGGACTGGACATGCAGTTATGATGACAGAGCCTATCTTAGAAGGTTTGTCAGGTCACACCTTGGTCATTGCAGGGGATACTCCTTTAATCACTGGTGAAAGCTTGAAAAACTTGATTGATTTCCACATCAATCATAAAAATGTGGCGACTATCTTGACTGCTGAAACGGATAATCCTTTCGGCTATGGACGAATTGTTCGTAATGATAATGCTGAAGTTCTTCGCATTGTTGAGCAGAAGGATGCTACAGATTTTGAAAAACAAATCAAGGAAATCAACACTGGAACTTACGTCTTTAACAACGAGCGTTTGTTTGAGGCTTTGAAAAATATCAATACCAATAACGCTCAAGGTGAATACTATATTACAGATGTCATTGGCATTTTCCGTGAAGCTGGTGAAAAAGTTGGCGCTTATACTTTGAAAGATTTTGATGAAAGTCTTGGGGTAAATGACCGTGTGGCTCTTGCGACTGCTGAGTCGGTTATGCGTCGTCGCATCAATCATCAACACATGGTCAACGGTGTTAGCTTTGTCAACCCAGAAGCAACTTATATCGATATTGATGTTGAGATTGCTCCTGAAGTTCAAATCGAAGCCAATGTTACCTTGAAAGGGCAAACGAAAATTGGTGCTGAGACTGTTTTGACAAACGGTACCTATGTAGTGGACAGCACTATTGGAGCAGGAGCTGTCATTACCAATTCTATGATTGAAGAAAGTAGTGTTGCTGACGGAGTGACAGTCGGACCTTATGCCCACCTTCGTCCAGGTTCAAGTCTGGGTGCCCAAGTTCATATTGGTAACTTTGTTGAGGTGAAAGGTTCTTCTATCGGCGAGAATACTAAGGCTGGTCATTTGACTTATATCGGAAACTGTGAAGTGGGTAGCAAGGTTAATTTCGGTGCAGGAACCATTACAGTCAACTATGACGGCAAAAACAAATACAAGACAGTCATCGGCAACAATGTCTTTGTTGGTTCAAATTCAACCATTATTGCGCCAGTTGAGTTAGGTGACAATTCCCTCGTTGGTGCTGGTTCAACTATTACTAAAGACGTGCCGGCGGATGCGATTGCTATTGGTCGCGGTCGTCAGGTCAATAAAGACGAATATGCAACTCGCCTTCCTCATCATCCTAATAATCAGTAGGAGTCTGTCATGGAATTTGAAGAAAAAACGCTTAGCCGAAAAGAAATCTATCAAGGACCAATATTTAAACTGGTCCAAGATCAGGTTGAATTACCAGAAGGTAAGGGAACTGCCCAACGGGATTTGATTTTCCACAATGGAGCTGTCTGTGTTTTAGCAGTAACGGATGAGCAAAAACTCATCTTGGTCAAGCAGTACCGCAAAGCCATTGAAGCAGCCTCTTACGAAATTCCAGCCGGAAAATTGGAAGTAGGAGAAAACACAGACCCTGTCGCAGCAGCACTGCGTGAATTAGAGGAAGAAACAGCCTATACAGGGAAATTAGAACTCTTGTACGATTTTTACTCAGCCATTGGCTTTTGTAATGAAAAGTTAAAACTATACCTAGCAAGCGATTTGACAAAGGTGGAAAATCCGCGTTCGCAGGATGAGGATGAAACCTTGGAAGTCCTTGAAGTTAGTTTAGAAGAAGCTAAGGAATTAATCAAATTAGGTCATATCTGTGATGCCAAGACAATTATGGCTGTTCAGTATTGGGAATTGCAGAAAAAATAGAGGAGGTCAGTATGGGTAAACCTTTATTAACGGATGAAATAATCGAAAGAGCTAATAGAGGCGAAAAAATTTCAGGTCCTCCTTTGCTAGATGATGAGGAGACTAAGATTTTACCAACCTCTTCTTCCCGTTTTGGTTATGCCAATCCTAAGGATCATGGATTTAGTCAGGAAACCTTAAAGATTCAGGTCGAACCGTCTATTCATAAAAGCCGTCGCATTGAAAATACTAAGAGAAATGTCTTCAATTCTAAGTTAAATAAGATTTTATTTGCAGTCATCTTTCTCTTGATTTTGCTTGTCTTAGCAATGAAACTTTTGTAATAGAAAAGGAATTGAAATGAAAATAGGAATTATTGCAGCTATGCCAGAAGAACTAGCTTATTTGGTCCAGCATTTAGACAATGCCCAGGAGCAAGTTGTTTTAGGCAATACCTATCATACAGGAAACCTTGCCTCTCATGAAGTAGTTCTTGTAGAAAGTGGAATTGGTAAGGTCATGTCTGCTATGAGTGTGGCGATTTTGGCTGATCATTTCCAAGTGGATGCTGTGATTAATACGGGATCAGCTGGGGCAGTAGCAGAAGGTATTGCTGTTGGAGATGTTGTGATTGCTGACAAATTAGCCTATCATGACGTGGATGTTACAGCTTTTGGCTATGCTTATGGACAAATGGCGCAACAACCGCTTTATTTTGAATCAGATAAAACCTTTGTCGCCAAAATCCAAGAGAGTTTATCTCAATTGGATCAAAATTGGCATCTTGGTTTGATTGCTACAGGAGATAGTTTTGTTGCAGGAAATGATAAGATAGAAGCGATTAAGTCCCATTTCCCAGAAGTTTTAGCAGTTGAGATGGAGGGAGCAGCTATTGCTCAGGCAGCGCATGCCCTTAATCTTCCAGTCTTAGTTATCCGAGCTATGAGTGACAATGCCAACCATAAAGCAAACATCTCTTTTGATGAGTTTATTATCGAAGCTGGACGTCGCTCTGCCCAAGTCTTGTTAGCCTTTTTGAAGGCTTTAGCTTAAGCGGAAATTTGACAGTTTTTCTAGCTTATGATAAGATTTAAGTAAAGAAAAGCTAGAAAACGTTTCAGAGGATATTATGAGTATTGAAATGACCGTCAGTGAGATTGCAGAGGTCTTAGGATTATCTCGCCAAGCAATCAATAACCGTGTCAAAGAATTACCAGAAGAAGACACAGATAAAAATGACAAAGGGGTAACAGTCGTTACCAGAAGTGGCTTGATTAAGCTAGAAGAAATCTATAAAAAAACGATTTTTGAAGATGAGCCTGTCAGTGAAGATGTCAAGCAACGTGAACTGATGGAGATTCTAGTTGATGAGAAGAATGCAGAAATTCTCCGTCTTTATGAACAATTAAAAGCCAAGGATCGTCAGTTATCAGAAAAAGACGAGCAGATGCGTATCAAAGACCGTCAGATTGCTGAGAAAGACAAACAACTCGATCAGCAGCAACAATTGACCCTTCAAGCCATGAAGGATCAAGAAAATCTTAAGCTAGAGCTGGACCAAGCAAAAGAAGAAGTCCAATCAACTAAGAAAGGCTTTTTTGCTCGTTTATTTGGAGGATAATCAAGGAGCTGTTTAGGTTAAATGCTAACCTGATGGCTTCTTTTGTTTCTAAATAGTATAGTTGCTCAAGTAATACTCAATGAAAATCAAAGAGCAAACTAGGAAACTAGCCGCAGGCTGTACTTGAGTACGGCAAGGCGACGTTGACGTGGTTTGAATTTGATTTTCGAAGAGTATAAAATAACAGTATAGGAGAGGTAGAGAATGGAACGATTAGAAGATTACATTGCTTTTGACTTAGAATTTAATCAGCATGAAGGGCAAGCACACTTGATTCAAGTATCGGCAGTGCGTTTTAGAGATGGTCAGGAAATCGATGCCTATGATTCCTATGTTCATACTAGTGTGCCTCTAAAGAGTTTTATCAATGGTTTGACTGGGATTACAGCTGAGACCTTAAAAGATGCCCCTCCAGTGGAGAAAGTTATAAAAGATTTCCAAGAGTTTGTGGGTTCTTTACCCATGGTAGGCTACAATGCTGCTAAAAGTGATTTGCCTATTCTAGCAGAGCATGGTTTAGACTACAGTCAGCAGTACAAGGTAGATTTGTATGATGAAGCTTTTGAACGTCGGAGTTCGGATTTACATGGTATTGCCAATCTCAAATTGCAAACTGTTGCCTCATTTCTTGGATTTCAAGGTCAGTCTCATAATAGCTTAGAGGATGCTCGTATGACGGCGCGTGTTTACGAGTCCTTTCTAGAGTCGGATCAAGCTAGAGAGTTGTTAGGGGCAGAAAGTAACCTCTCGAATAATCCTTTTGGAGGCTTGGACTTGTCTCAATTATTTGACTAGGAGTGCCTATGAAACCTGAAAAACCTAAAAATCTAGGTTTTAAGCAGATATACTTTAATCTAGATAAAATACTCTTTCTTTTCTTCTTGACTTTCATGATGATTGAGTTTGTCTGGTTACCATCAAATTCTTGGATTGCTGGACTTTTGCTCCGTCAGACAGGCTATCTCTTTCTTTCCTACAACAATATTTTTGCCATTATAACGGGTTCACCCTTTATTAGTCTTGCTTTATTTGTTCTGGTAATTGTTAATTTATTGGTCGCCTATTACCAGATAGGACTTCTCTTTATTGGTGCTCGGCATTTATTATGCCATGAAAAAAGGACCTTGCTGGAGTACAGTCGTAAGGTCTTTCGCCAAAGTTTCTTGTTTATGAAGCAAGTCACGCTTGCAAAGATAGCCTTTATCTTCTTTTATGTCATGATGCTCTTTCCATTGCTTCGAAAGATTTTAAAGATTTACTACCTCAATAAAATTGTCATTCCAGACTTTATTGTTGATTATGTAGAAGACAAGTATTGGCTAGTAGGTATAGTGGTTACTATTCTGGCTTTACTGCTATTTTACATTTCAGTGCGTTTCATGTTTGCTCTACCTCAGCTTTTATTTGAGAAAAAAACAGTCAAAGAAGCGGTCAGATATAGTCTAGAGAAGACAAGAAAGCACTCCTGGTTTTATATTTGGAACTTGCTTTGGATTATCGTCAAAACCTACCTATTTTTCATTCTTTTATTGATTCCAATATTAGCAAGTCAGGTGCTGATGGATGGTTTGACCCATAAGGAATCTCTTGTGCTGGGAATTATCAACTTTGTCTTGATTAAGAATTTCCACTATATGGCCTTGACTTACTTTCTCATTAAATTTGTTTCCTTCTTAACAGGAGAAGAACTAGAAATCACACCAAGGAGAAAGAAAGACCACTGGATGAGATGGGGAGTGATGGGCTGTGCTGGTATCTTTTTCGCTCTTGAGGGTTATGTTTATTTAGAAGCTCCAGTTGCCAATAAACCTTTAATCATTTCTCACAGGGGAGTATCTAATAAGAATGGTGTGCAAAATACAGTCCAATCACTAGAAAAAACCGCTCAGTTATCTCCAGATTTCGTTGAGACAGATGTTCAGGAAACAAAAGATGGCCAGTTTGTCATGATGCATGATGCCAATATCAAGAATCTGACAGGAGTCAATGCCAATCCTCAGGATCTCACTTTGGAAGAATTAACCAAACTTGATATTTCAGAAAATGGCTATCATAGCAAGGTGTCTAGTTTTGATGACTATCTCAATAAAGCCAATGAATTGCATCAAAAACTCCTTATTGAAATTAAAACCAGTCGAAAAGATAGTCCAGATATGATGAAACGCTTTATGGAAAAATATGGAACTGTTCTTAAGCAGAATGGTCACCAAATGCAATCCTTGGACTACCATGTGATTGACCAGGTTTTAGTCTACGATACTCAAATTCCAGTCTTTTTAATCCTACCTTATAATAGTATTTTTCCAAGAACCAAGGCTACAGGTTACACCATGGAGTATTCAACTTTAGATGAAAATTTTGTCAACAAGCTTTGGAATACCGATCAGAAATTGTACGTGTGGACCATCAATAGTTCAGAGTCCTTTGATAAATCTGTTCATTTGGGGGCAGACGGCATGATAACGGATGACTTGGAAATGATTCAAGATCAGGTTACCATTGCCCAAGAAGACCCAGAGTATACGGAATTGCTTTTCAAACAGGCCATGGAATTCTTTAATTTTTAGTAATCAAAAAGAGGAACAGTTGTTCCTCCCATGATAGGCAAGTATTCTCTTGAATGCTTGTTTTTCTTATGCTTAGAATGGCAATTTTCCAGCGAAAGCCCCCAATTTTTTCTTGGTAGTTTCATCGATTTGTTCAAGAGCAGAGTTGATGGCTTGAACAGTCATATCTGAAAGAGTTTCGAGGTCTTCTGGGTCAACGACAGCTGGATTGAAGTCAATGCTGACAACTTTCTTATCTCCAGTTAATGTCGCTTGGACAAGGTCTTGAGCAGATTTGCCAACAAATTGCATAGCAGCAAGTTCAGCTTGGCTTTGTTCCATTTGTTTTTGAAGTTTTTGTGCTTGACGCATCATGTTTTGCATGTTCATCATGGTGATTTATAGTTTCCTTTTACAATTATTTTCCTTTTTATTTTATCAATTTTGATGTCAAAAGTCTAATCTTTTTTAGAGTGAATTTATCAAGTATCGATAGGGATGTAGATGGAATAAAAATATAGGATAGATATTCTAAGAGCATAAGAATATTTATCCTATATGTGTTTATGAAAAGTTGCTAGATATTTTATGAGCTCGTTCAAGGGTTTACTAACACTATTCTACTTTGTAGAAAAATCCGTCAGTGTGGCCATTAATAAGTTGTTGTCCAGACCATAAACGATCTTGTGTTGTATCAGATTGGTCAGTATAGCCATTATCTGGAGAAGAGGTGACAGACATGGTTAGAGGTGTTCCAGCTGGTAAAAAGGCAAGGGCAGAGCCACCAGCACCTCCATCTTTAGGAAGTATATTTGCCTTAAGAAAGTTGTCAATTTCTTTAGCATGTTCAATTGAAATCTTGGACTGATCACTTACTAAACCATTTTTGTCAAAGGTGAATTCAATACCTGTAGGATTTCTCCAAGTTCCTGCAACACTAGAAAAATCTCCATTTTGAATTGCAGAAATATCCATCCCTTGCATTTCTGACTGAAGGGAGGGTTCTTCATTTATGAGATTTGTGACAGATTTCCAAGAGAAAGATCTTATGTCAAGGGAAGGTGGTTTTGTCCCCAGTCCCTCTTCTGTATCTGATTCGCTAATTAACTCTAACCGTGTTCCATCCTGATTTAACTTGTATAGCTTAACTTGGATTTGATTAGTAGATACACGGGTAGATAATTGGAAATAGCCATTTTCTAAAGGATTAAAATGTACTCGCTCTCCAATAAAGTCCAGATTGTTTTCTGCATTGGTCAGTCGAATAACTTCGTCATTTTTAAGAGTTCGAATATCTAATAAATCGTAATAGTTAGAATCCGTTTTAAGGGCAACCAAAAGTTCGTCCGTACCATTTTGGTCTAAATCATACAAGCTGTATTGTAGTCGAGAGTATTCTTTAGGATAAGTATTTTTAAAGTTTGCTTTTGAATTGAGCTCTTTAGGTGAAGCTGATGAACCATCTAATACTTTGGCATATTCTTTAAGGACAGGATTATATAGGGTGTAATCATTTTTCTTCTCTTCCGATGTGGAAGAAGTTGAACTAGTACTTGAGGCAATCGCTTTAGAACTTGTTGCAGAAGTATTTTCACTCTGATGTTGGCAAGCCGTTAAAATAGAGATAGCTAAAATACTAATACTGAATAGAAATAATTTTTTCATATGTTTAATCTTGCAATTCTAAACCTTGAGCATCTTGGTGCCATTTGCTACCAGTTTTGGACGTTAAAACTTGAATAGTAATTATAATATTCCAAATTGCATTTGCTAGTAAAACAAATGGCAATAAAATAGGAATGATAGCTAGCAGAGTTATGCCGATACGCTTGTATCCTTGTTTGGCATTTCCAATGTAAAAATCGTAGCCCCCAAGTTCTCCTAAAAATAGGGCAAATAAGGCTGCGGCCAGTTTAGATTTATCGCTCACTCCATTTGAATGTTGAGTAGAGTTAACTGGAGATCTGTTATCTATTTTTGAAACAATATACTCGTCACCGTTTTGATAAAATTCTACATAATCACCTACTTGTGGTTCAAAACCAAAACTTTTTCTTGAAATTGCAGTAAATTGGCCATTATCACCTTTTCCAACATAAACTGTTTCATCTTCAATTTTTATAACTTTGTTCATATAATTGTCTCCTTAATCTATTCCTATTGTATGTTAAACCCACTCACCGTTGTAATTGACACGATAGCCATCAGGTGTCGTTGTATTGATTGCTAGTGCACCAGAGCTATAAGCATAGTACCATTTACCAGATACCTTCATCCAGCCAGTTTTCATAGCGCCTGAGTCTTGAAGATAGTACCAGTTACCGTCTTTTACCCAGCCAGTTTGCATCCAGCCAGAGTTGTCAAAACGATACCAAACACCATTGATTTTTTCCCAGCCATTAGTTGTATAGGAACCGTCGGCGTGTTTGTACCACCAACGAGAACCAGATTGTAGCCAACTACCTGAGATATTAGAATTCGAACCTGATTGAGTTGTTGTGTTAGTATTTGAATTTGTAGAAGGATTTCCGATAGTCACATCTTTTCTAACTTTAAAGACACGTTTTCTTGTATCAGTTAAGTCACCGTAAGGCGAACCAGCTTCTCCAGACATCTCCAAAATATATGTTCCATCTGGAAATTGTTCTGAAACAAAAATATCACCTTTAAATTGATTGCTATAAAATAAAGGTTGTAAAAATTGATCACTGACATCTTTAGTTAAGCCACTAAAAATGACAGCATCGTGACTTTGGTACACAATTTTTCCGGTCGCTTTCTCAATTAGAGTAACATTTCCCTTAGCAGCCTTATCACCTCCGTGTTGTAGTGGCTCTGAAAGTTTTCCTTCGAAGCTAAGTCCAAAATAATCAATTTCAACTTTTGTAATTGTTGCGTCTATTTGTTTTTCAGTACTCGTATTCTCGCTAGCTGATACTTGATTAGCTGTGATGACTCCAGTGCCAAGAAGTGATAGAGCTGAGATAGTTGCAAGTGTAAATTTTTTAGTTTGTTTGTGCATTCATTTAATACCCCCTATTTTTATTTGTTGTAAAGTAATCAGTTTGTCCTAAAATCTAGACTTTTTTGGACAAACTTGATAGAATGGTAGTGTAATAATAATCGGTCAAAATGCTGGATTTTAGAACCTTTTTTCTAACGAAAATGGTTCTAAAATAAAGTGTATTTCCTGTCCAAAAAATCCTAGGTTTTTTGACAGGAACTATGAATTTTTTATCCAATTATGAAAGGTGCTTTTTGATACTCCTAAGATGTCTGCACCTTCTCGTAAGGTTATTTCTTTTTTCGTATATTGAGCTATCACATCAGGGAGATTATTCGGAACAAGTAATTTTGGTCTACCGAATTTTTTCCCTTTTTTCTTTGCTTCTCGTATTCCTTCCATTTGTCTTTGTTTGATTTGTTCTCTTTCAAACTGTGCCACATAAGATAGAACTTGCAAAACGATATCGGATATTAGTTTTCCTGTGATATTGTCATCGCTGTTCTTTGTGTTTAATAAGGGGAAATCTAAAACAGTTATATTTACTTTCTTTTTCTTAGTAATTGATTGCCATTGTTCTAAAATTTCATCATAGTTTCTTCCCAATCTATCAATTGATTTAATAACTAATTCATCATTCTCCTTCAAGGTAGTTAATAATTTTTGATATTCTATTCTGTCAAAATCCTTTCCTGAAACATAATCAATAAAAATATTTTCTTTTGCTAATTTATTTTCTACCAAGGCTGAAAATTGCCTATCAATATTTTGTTCTCTTGTAGATACTCGAACATAACCGTAACGCATAAGGCTACCACCTATCTTTTTATCTCTATTTTAGACAAAAAGAAAACTACCGCCCATAATGAGTGGTAGTTTGGTGTACTCTTTGCTACTGTATTTTTTTGCCAAGATTTTGCCTTGGATGCGTGAATAGTAGTGTTGGATAAAAAATCTTAAGGGCTTAAAATCCTTTTAAACCAACCTTTTTGATGTTTACAAAAATTAAAAACAGTATGTTCAATTTTTGCATGTTCATCATGGTGATTTTCAGTTTCCTTTTATCTTATTTTCTTTCCTATTTTATCAATTTTGGGGTTAAGAATCTAATCTTTTTTTGAGTGAATCTAAGAATTGTACTTAGCAGTGGAAAATAAAAGTAGACTTCCTGCGAAACAAAATATGATACAATAAAACTATTAATTATGAAGTAAGTAAACAATTAACTGATGCATTATTTAAGCGCCTTGTTGGTGTTCAGCGCACTACTTTTGAAGAGATGTTAGCTGTGTTAAAAACAGCTTATCAACGTAAACACGCGAAAGGTGGACGAACCCCTAAGTTAAGCCTAGATGACCTCCTCATGGCTACTCTTCAATATATGCGAGAATACCGCACTTATGAACAAATTGCGGCTGATTTTGGTATTCACGAAAGCAACTTAATCCGTCAGAGTCAATGGGTTGAAGCAACTCTTATTCAAAATGGTTTTACGATTTCAAAAACTCATCTTAGTGCTGAGGATACGGTGATTGTGGATGCAACAGAGGTAAAAATCAATCGTCCTAAAAAAATCAACTAGCCAATTATTCTGGTAAAAAGAAATGTCATGCTATGAAGGCTCAGGCGATTGTCACAAGCCAAGGGAGAATTGTTTCTTTGGATATTGCAGTGAACTATTGCCACGATATGAAGTTGTTCAAAATGAGTCGCAGAAACATCGGACAAGCTGGTAAAATCTTAGCAGACAGTGGTTATCAAGGGATCATGAAGATGTATTCACAAACGCAAACTCCGAGGAAATCAAGTAAACTTAAGCCACTAACTCTTAAAGATAAATCCTATAATCATGTGCTATCTAAAGAGAGAATCAAGGTTGAGAATATTTTGGCCTAAGTAAAAACGTTTAAAATGTTTTCAACAACTTATCGAAATCGACGTAAACGATTTGGATTACGAATGAATTTGATTTTCGAAGAGTATGAGTTTGGAACATGGAAACAGCAGTTGATTTCAAGAAACAAAAAAGAACAGCCGAAGCTGTCTTTTTATTATTATTTGAGACCGTATTTTTTGTTGAAACGATCCACGCGTCCATCTGCTTGAGTGAACTTTTGACGTCCAGTGTAGAATGGGTGTGAGTCTGATGAAATTTCCACACGGATCAATGGGTAAGTTTCGCCTTCGAACTCAACTGTTTCGTTAGAGCGTTTTGTTGAACCGCTAAGGAATTGGTAACCAGTAGTTGTGTCCATGAAGACAACTGGGCGATATTCTGGATGGATATCTTTTTTCATTTTGCAATATTTCCTTTCTGCCATGGTCTCTTTGCGAGCCATAGATTGTTACCATACTAGTCTATCAGATTCTGAAAAGTTTGGCAAGTATTTTATCAGTTTTTAAGCAAGTTTTTTAACTTTTGGTAGATGATTTCGTTTTCTTCTAAACTATAGGAATTAGCACCGCTTGCTAGAGGGTGGCCTCCACCATCATGTTCTTTGGCAATTTCATTGATAGGATGGATTTTACTGCGTAAGCGAACTCGGTAGTGGCCATCAGCCTGCTCCACAAAAATTCCCCAGAGACTAACACTGTCAATGCGTCCAGGTGCGCCTACAATGGCTGCAGTTTCCGCATCGGTGACATTGAATCGTTTTAAGATTTCCTGACTCAGAATCACGCGAGCTGCGCCATTTTCATCCACTTCCAGATGGTCGTAGATGTAGCCCTGAAGTTTAGCAATTTTGTAACTCATAGTGTCCATTTTGCGAGTGAGAGCCGCAAAGTCAAAGTTATGTTCTCTTAGATAAGCAGCCAGGCGAAGAGTCCGTGCAGTGGTAGAAGGGTAGAGGAAGCGACCTGTATCACCAACAATTCCTGCAAAGAGCAATTCAGCAGCTCGATCTGACAAGGCCAGTTGGGTTGTTTGGGCAAATAGGGTAATCATCTCACTAGCGCTGCTTGAACTAGTATCCACCCAAGATAGGTCACCATATACATCATCATTTGGATGGTGGTCAATCTTAATGAGAAAATCACCTTGACTATAGCGCTTATCATCGATACGAGCAGTATTCGCCGTATCACATACGATGACAAGGGCACCTTGGTAGACACTATCTTCAACAAAGTCCATCTCAGCCATCCAAGTAAGAGTTGGTTCATCAAAACCAACTGCTTTGATAGTTTTTTCTGGGAAATGATGTTTGAGAAGAGCTTTCAATCCTACCTGACTGCCCAAGGCATCAGGGTCTGGTTTCATATGACGGTGAATGATAATCGTGTCGTATTCTTTGATTTTTTCTAAAATTTGATGGCAAATTTCCATAAATAACCTCAATTCTTTCTCATTTCATTGTAGCACAAGAATTTTTATTTTTAAAATGAAAAAGATGTGATATAATGGAGAAAGATAAATTGAGGAGGACGATATGGCATTAGCAAAAATTGTATTTGCCAGTATGACCGGTAATACCGAAGAAATTGCAGATATTGTAGCAGACAAATTACGTGACTTGGGCTTGGATGTCGATGTTGATGAATGTACAACTGTTGACGCTTCAGACTTCTTGGAAGCAGACATCGCTATCGTTGCGACCTATACTTATGGTGATGGGGAATTGCCAGATGAGATGATGGACTTCTACGAAGACCTAGCAGATCTCAACTTGAATGGCAAAATCTACGGAGTGGTTGGCTCAGGAGATACCTTCTACGATGAATTCTGTAAGGCGGTAGATGACTTTGACCGCGTTTTTGTAGCGACAGGAGCAGAAAAAGGTTCAGAATGTGTTAAAGTTGATCTTTCTGCTGAGGAAGAAGACATTGAACGCTTGGAACAATTCGCAGAAGAATTGGCTGCTAAAGTAGGATAAGAATAAAACTGCGCTGATGTAATCAATCAGTGCAGTTTTTTATCGTGAGTTGGGATTTTACTAGCCTATTTGGTGGCTTTTTGATACAATAATTCAAATAAAGGAGGAGATTGTATGGATTTAGATATTATTCGTCAAGAAATTGATCAAATTGACGATCAAATTGTCAAGCTCTTAGAAGAACGAATGCATTTAGTTGAAGGGGTTGTCGCTTATAAGAAGGCTTCAGGGAAACCGATTTTAGATACCAAGAGAGAAGCAATTATTTTTGAAAAGGTCAGAAATCGTGTAGAAGACAAGCGCTATCAGGAGACTATTGTAGCAACATTTTCGGACATACTCAAACGTTCGCGTGATTATCAGGATCAAAATATCAAATGAAAAAAGAACAATTTTATCCGCTAGGGATTTTTCTAGCTGCCATGGTGGGTGGACTTGTCCGCTATCTAGTTTCCACTTGGTTACCAGCCAGCCAAGATTTCCCCTTGGGCACCCTTCTTGTTAACTATCTAGGCATTTTCTGCTTGGTGTATCTTGTTAAGGGCTATTTAGTCTATAAGGGAACCAGTAAAGGCGTTATTTTAGCACTGGGGACGGGCTTTTGTGGCGGTTTAACAACCTTTTCTAGTCTCATGCTTGATGCTGTGAAACTGCTTGATACAGGGCGTTATCTTAGTTTGATCATGTATTTGCTTTTGAGCATTGGTGGAGGTCTGCTTTTAGCTTACTATTTAGGGAGGAAAAAATGGTAATCGTCTATCTTGCAATTGCTTGTGGTTTCGGAGCTTTAGTGCGCTATTTCTTTTCCCGCTATAATCAAGCATTTAAATTGCCCCTCGGAACGCTCATAGCCAATCTTTTGGGTTGTTTTTTGATTGGATTATTTTACAATCATGTGGAGTCCAAGGAAGTCTATGCTATTCTAGCAACAGGATTTTGCGGAGGTTTGACAACTTTTTCGACCTTGAATGACGAACTTCAAAGACTGTTAAGTGATAAGAAGGTCTTTTATTCTTACCTGGCTTTGACCTACCTAGGTGGTTTGGTTGCGATTTTTTTAGGAATTCTGCTATAAATTTCTTTACTTTTTTGTGGAAATTTGGTAAACTGTATCTTGTGTGTAATGGACGCACAAAAATACAGTTTATCCGCTGAGGAAGGTTCCTCAAGATTGACAAAGATAGGAGAATAAAATGAATCCATTAATCCAAAGCTTGACTGAAGGTCAACTTCGTACAGATATCCCATCATTCCGTCCTGGTGACACTGTTCGTGTACACGCGAAAGTTGTCGAAGGTAACCGTGAACGTATCCAGATTTTTGAAGGTGTTGTTATCGCACGTAAAGGTGCTGGCATCTCAGAAAACTACACAGTTCGTAAAATCTCTAACGGTGTAGGTGTTGAGCGTATCTTCCCAATCCACACTCCACGTGTTGAAAAAATCGAAGTTGTTCGTTACGGTAAAGTACGTCGTGCGAAATTGTACTACTTGCGTGCTCTTCAAGGTAAAGCAGCTCGTATCAAAGAAATCCGTCGTTAATTCGACTAAAAAACTCTGCTTTTTCAGCAGAGTTTTTATCTAGCTCCCTTAGTTCAATGGATATAACAACTCCCTCCTAAGGAGTAGTTGCTGGTTCGATTCCGGCAGGGGGCATTTTTAGAAATGTAAAGAAAGACAAAGAAAATTCAAAATGTTTATTTGAAGGCAATTATCACAAGTTCATTTTTAAAAATAATTTAGTATTTTTTGTTTTTTTTTGACCAAATTTTGAGCAAAAGTTATATTTTGATCAATGAGTACAGATAAAGTGGATCAGCAAAGTAACTTTGACATCTATTAGTTAAAAAATAAGGACTTCCTTTGTTAGAATGTCCTTATTTTTATTATGGAATTGGACAAATGAGGTTAAGGTTCAGCTCTATGAACTTAGAAAGCAAGTACAAAGCTTTAAACAACTTTCAAAAAGATTGGGTGTGGATTTTTCGGGCTAAGGTATGTGATAAAATGAATTGATTGTTATGAAATAGAGAGCCTAAAAAATGGGGAAAATCGTTATTATTCCCCTGAATGTGATATGTTGTAAAAGACTATTTGTGGTCTGTTAAATATATTAATAACAAAATTTAAACATGATAGTCTAATATCTAATCCATTTAAAGTGAATACGTTTATTAATCGTTTAAGTAAGAAAATTTCAAAAGAAGAAGGGATAGATTTTCAAAAATAACCTATCTAGTTATTGTTTATATATAATTTGTATCTTTTGGTTTATTAATTTGTATTTAGAATTTAATCATGTTACAATTGAAATTGAAATCGAATAGAAAAGGAAAATGCAAACGTGGGCACACTATTAGCAACAAGATTAAAAAATAGACGAAAAGAATTAAAAATGTCTCAGCGAGAATTGGCTGAGGGGATATGTAAACAGGGACAGATTAGTCGATTAGAGAATGGAGAATTTACTCCAGGAGCAGACTTTTTATATGCTCTGTCTAAGAAGTTAAAAGTTAGTATGGATTATTTTTTTAATGAGCAAATTGAAGAGGAGATTGACGAGCTATCAGAGTTTAAGAAGTTAGCTCAGACATTTATCACAAATCGAAATTATGAGTCTTTGAAATATATATATGAACTAGAGAGTGTAAAAGTACATCGCTTGTCTCTAGTAGATAAGTTTTATATGGAGTGGATAAAATCTCTTATAGATTTTTATTTCTATGGGCAAAAAGAGGAGGCTGTGGCAAGATTGGAGAAGGTACTGTCTCAGTTAAGTGTAACTGACTTGACCTACCTTCAAGTTGCAAATACTCTATTCAATTTTTATTATGACATTGAAGATTTAGAGAGTTTTAATGAAATTAGAGAAAAGTTAGAGTATCAAGTAAATCAACTCCAGTTAAACACAATCGAAGAATTAAACCTTTCTATTAAATTTAATTATAATATTTGTCGCTATCTATGGTTGCAGAATAATACTGAAGAGGCTATTACTAAAATCACAGATACGATAAAGCAATGTAAGACGTATAGAACAACGTATCTTTTGGCTGATTTGTATTTATTGATGGGAAATGTCAGTAAGAATTTTTCTTCTAAAGTTGCAGTAAAAGAGTACTTTGAAACGGCTTATTTCCTTTATAAGCTTGAGGGAAATATGTCAATGGCTCTTAAAATCGAGCATTATATTGCAGATATAACAGAATAGTAAAGACGATGTTCAATTAAGCATCGCTTTTTTAATCCAAAAAGATACAAATATGTATTTAATAAAAATAAATAAAAAATATTATCAAAATCCTTGACAGTATTATATTGAAGTGCTAAAATGAGTGCAAGAAAATATTAGGCTTTTTGTCCATAAAACATCTACAGAAACTTACTATAGACTGAGTTAATGTAAAAAGACTTCAGCCTTTGAAGAATTGAGAGGTAAACTTAATGAATGAATTAGAAGTTAGATTTGAACTCAACGATGAGAGAGATTATAATAATGCTATTTCATATTTAGAAAAATCTTATAAATTTAAGAGTGAAAATAAGCAAGTTGATGAATATTTCAAAATAAAAGGAAGAGAATTTGAAAATGATGAGGTAGGTAGCTTTATCTACAGAATTCGTCAAGAAGATGATAATAGAGCAAGTATTTTCACAAGAAAAGATACGATAAAACAAGGAATGTGGAGTGAAAGTGAAATAGAGTTAGAATCTGAAAAATTAGAATTTGTAAGAAATATCTTGCAAGATGGTTTTTCAAATATTTTCACAATAAGTAAATATAGAAAGACTTATCATGACGCATTAGAAAATAAAACGATTAATCTAGATAAGATTGATGGTCTTGGATTTTATCTTGAAATAGAGATTTTAGGAGATTTTTCAAAAGAAGATTATAATAATTTTTATGAGAAAATGTGCGGAGAGTTCTCGTTTTTAAATTCAAAAATAGAAACAAAGGGTTATGTCCAATTAATGAGAGAAAAAAATGGACGTAATTGAAATTATCAAATAGTCTTGTTGGGATTGTTTACTCAATTGCTGGATTTGGAAGGTTGATAACAGTAACCTTTCTTTCTACTTTTTGAATAAGAAGGATGCCTTAATTTTAATGAATATATCAATGGCAACCATCCCACTTGTCATTATGGCGAGTGGAATAGTAGAAAATTGGATATTTTTTGGAATTTGTTATTCAATTTTGAGTGGATTGATTACAATAGCTTCTGTCTCGATTATAACAATACAGCAACAAGAAAGTACTGTGTATAATATCGGAAAGATACTTTCGAGTTCTTTTGTAATAGCTACCATTTTTGCTCCTTTTGGAGGGATACTAGCTGCTTATTTTAATTGGCTTTTAAATCCGAGATTAAGTCTAGTTATTTTGGGATTACTAAGTAGTTTATTGGTTATTCTTATAAAGAGTTATGAAAAAAAGCTAACTAAGAAAAGCACTGCAATATTTATAAAGGAAGATTAGTGGATCAATTATCATTAGAAAAAATAATATTAATTCGTAGTAAAATAAAAAATTGAAAAAGGTTTTACATAATGTACTACCTTTTTCAGATTTAATAATTATTAAGGGGATAGAACTAGAAACCAAAAATACTGAATTTTAAACTGCACCCCAAAAGTAAGATTTTTTCTGTCTAACTTTTGAGGTCAGTACATTATCTCTAACTTCTGGAGTGCTTTTTCTATATTCAAATTATTTTACAGTACCCATGTACGGATGGCATGGGCAACGCCAGATTCGTCATTTGTTTTGGTGATGTATTTGGCGATTTTTTTGATTTCTGGATTTCCGTTTTCCATGACAACGGGGTTTCCAACGACTTCCAGCATGGCACGGTCATTTTCTTCGTCACCGATAGCCATGGTTTCATCTTTGGTCAATCCGAGTTTTTCAGCTAAGTGAGTAATAGCTGAACCCTTGTCTACATTCTTTTTAAGGAGTTCGAGGTAGAAAGGAGCAGATTTGTTAATAGAGTAGCGCTCATAAAATTCTGCTGGGATTTTTTCAATGGCAGCATCGAGAATTTCTGGTTCATCGATGAACATACACTTAACAATTTCCTTGTCAGACATTTCTTCAGGTGTACGGTAGAAAATTGGCATGCTGACGAGGGTTGATTCGTGCACTGTATATTTTCCGATATTACGATTGGCAGTATAGATCCCGTCCTTTGTAATAGCGTGCATGTGGACACCGAGCTTGCGACTGAGGAATTCCATATCCAGATAATCCTCATAAGTCAAGGATTCGCTGATAATCTCATGTCCAGTAGCAGTTTCTTGGACAAGGGCACCGTTGAAGGTTACAACATAGTCACCCTCGTCTCTCAACTGCAAGTCGTCTAGAAGTTTGGCAACGCCTGCGATGGGGCGGCCAGTTGCAATCACGACTTTGACACCAGCTTCTTTGGCATCTTGGATGGCAGAAAAGACTTCAGGAGTGATCTCCTTTTGGCTGTTGACTAGGGTTCCGTCGATATCGACGGCTATTAGTTTAATACTCATAAAATTCCTCTTCTAGTTTTTATTTGGGGTAAAATGATCGTTCTCAATCAAGTGTAAAAATTGCTGGGTAATACTTGCGAAGATGCTGTTTTGGTCCAGCATTTCTTTCGGGAAATAGAAACGATTATCTCCGTGACGACTACCAGCAAGGGACTGGACGATAGGAGACAGGCTAGAGAGTTCGGCCAGTTCTCCATTTTTTTGTAAAATCTCAATCTGTGTCCGTGGATTTTCAGATTCGGGACGATAGATATCATAAGGGAGGTCAAAGTTCTTATGAATAGCAGTATAGTAGTCTGGATCAAAGCCGATGTCCTCAACCAATTTTCTCAGGCTAGCGAGTTGGTCTTGGTCCTCTTGTGAAAAGGTAATGGATTTAAAGACCTTGCGGTTGACAAAGCGTTGCGACAGGTCTGCAAGAATCTTGTCAGGACTGGTTATCCAGAGCTGGAAGTAGGTATTCATCACACCATCATCCAGAGCCAGATAGTCAGACAAGGTCACATTTTTTTCAAAGAAAGGCAGGAGGTGTGGGGAAGTTCGTGCAAAGAAGTCCTTATCTTCTGGATAAAGTTCCTTAGCCCGTTTGAGAAGGTTTTGAAGGAGGACCTCCATGGCGCGTGTTGCAGGATGAAAATAAACCTGCATGTACATCTGGTAGCGACTGAGGACGTAGTCTTCGATTGCATGCATGCCGTTGTGCTGAAAGGCGATACCATTTTCGACAGGACGAATGACTCGGAGGATGCGAGTCAGGTCAAATTCCCCATAAGATGCTCCTGTAAAATAGGAGTCGCGCAAGAGATAGTCCATGCGATCCGCATCGATCTGGCTAGAAATAAGCTGCACGACCTGTTTGTTAGAATAGGTGTGGTCTATGACACTGGCCACCTTTTCTGGGAAGTCAGGTGCTACTTGTAGCAGGACTTGGTGAATCTCCGTTTCAGGACTTTGGATAATCTCCTGAGTAATGGCTTCGTGGTCTGTATCAAAGAGATGTTCAAAAGTATGGGAGTAGGCACCATGTCCAAGGTCATGTAGGAGAGCAGCGGTCATGGTCAAGAGAGATTCGGCAGGATCCCATTCGTCTGGATATTTTTCTTCAAAAATCTCTGTGATGCGTCGTGCAATTTCATAGACTCCTAGACAGTGAGAGAAGCGACTATGTTCTCCACCGTGGAAGGTATAACTGGAAGTTCCCAGTTGTTTGATACGACGCAAACGCTGAAATTCTTTTGTATTAATCAAGTCATAGATGATTTGATTATTGACATGGATGTAGTTGTGAACTGGGTCACGGAATACTTTTTCGTTCATATGACCATTATAGCAAAAAGCTAGAGTTTTTGGTAAAATAGTAGGACAAGAGAGAAGAAAGAGGACCTGATGTGAAGATTCGGATGCGAAATACGATTCAGTTTGATGAGCAGTTGGAAGTGATTGACCAGCTTTATGATGTGGAAGTGCATGAAAAAGGAGATTATAGCTACCTGCTTTTCTATAATGAGGAAAAGGAAAAAGTGGTTATTAAATTTCATGGTCAAGAACTTGTGATGAGTCGATTTTCTAATCCCAAGACCATTATGCGCTTTCTAAAGGATAGCGATAGTTTAGCCTATATTCCTACACCTATGGGCATGCAGGAGTTTATCATCCAAACGAGCCATTATCAAGTTGATGGGCAAAAGATTGAACTAGATTATCAACTACAAAATCAAGAGGGACATCCCTTTGCCAGCTATCAATTGGAAATTACTTGGGGCTAGTCTCTTGTTTTTTTCAAATTTACCTGGCTATCTTCTCGGATTAGCCTGCTAATGTGGTAGATTAGGCTATTTTTTGGTATAATAAAAGTTATGGAAATTGAAAAAACCAATCGTATGAATGCGCTCTTTGAATTTTATGCGGCGCTTTTGACAGATAAGCAAATGAATTATATCGAGCTCTACTACGCTGATGATTACAGCCTTGCTGAAATTGCTGAGGAATTTGGTGTCAGTCGTCAGGCTGTCTATGATAATATCAAGCGGACAGAAAAGATTCTGGAAGATTATGAGATGAAATTGCACATGTACTCGGACTACATTGTCCGCAGTCAGATTTTTGATCAGATTTTGGAGCGCTATCCCAAGGATGCTTTTCTGCAAGAGCAAATTGAGATTTTGACCAGTATTGATAATAGGGAGTAATCATGGAAAATCTTGTTGTCTATAAAGGAATACCTTGCAAACTATTAGCTGCAGAGGAACCATTTCCTACAAGACTACAAATTCTCTCACCTGATTCTATTCCTCAAGCCCTTAAAGAAGGATTTAGCTGTTGGGGATATCCAAATGAAATCATTAAAGAAGTCACAACCGAAGAACTAGAGAGTTTGCAACATTTCGGACGATTTCCACTGAATTGAAAAAATAGGAGAAAATAATGGCATTTGAAAGTTTAACAGAACGTTTGCAGAACGTCTTTAAAAATCTACGTAAAAAAGGAAAAATCTCTGAAGCCGATGTCCAAGAAGCAACCAAAGAGATTCGCTTGGCCTTGCTTGAAGCCGATGTTGCCTTGCCTGTTGTAAAGGACTTTATCAAGAAGGTTCGTGAGCGTGCAGTCGGGCATGAGGTCATTGATACCCTTAATCCTGCGCAACAAATTATTAAAATCGTTGATGAGGAACTGACAGCTGTTTTAGGTTCTGATACGGCAGAAATTATCAAGTCACCTAAGATTCCTACAATCATCATGATGGTCGGTTTGCAGGGGGCTGGTAAAACAACCTTTGCTGGTAAATTGGCCAACAAACTCAAGAAAGAAGAAAATGCTCGTCCTTTGATGATTGCGGCGGATATTTATCGTCCAGCTGCCATTGACCAGCTTAAGACCTTGGGACAACAGATTGATGTGCCTGTCTTCGCACTTGGAACGGAAGTACCAGCTGTTGAGATTGTTCGTCAAGGTTTGGAGCAAGCCCAAGCCAACCACAACGACTATGTCTTGATAGATACGGCAGGTCGTTTGCAGATTGATGAGCTTTTGATGAATGAGCTTCGTGACGTGAAAGCACTAGCTCAACCAAATGAAATTCTGCTCGTGGTTGATGCTATGATTGGTCAAGAAGCTGCCAATGTTGCGCGTGAGTTCAATGCTCAGTTGGAAGTGACTGGGGTCATCCTTACCAAGATTGATGGGGATACTCGTGGTGGTGCGGCTCTATCTGTTCGTCACATCACAGGAAAACCAATCAAGTTCACTGGTACAGGTGAAAAGATTACGGACATTGAAACCTTCCATCCAGACCGTATGTCTAGCCGTATCCTTGGCATGGGGGATATGCTCACTTTGATTGAGAAAGCTTCTCAGGAATACGATGAGCAAAAAGCCCTTGAAATGGCTGAAAAGATGCGTGAAAACACCTTCGATTTCAATGATTTCATCGATCAGTTGGATCAGGTGCAAAACATGGGACCGATGGAAGACTTGCTCAAGATGATTCCAGGTATGGCCAACAATCCAGCCCTTCAAAATATGAAGGTGGATGAGCGCCAGATTGCGCGCAAACGTGCCATTGTGTCTTCTATGACGCCTGAAGAGCGTGAAAATCCAGATTTGTTAAATCCAAGCCGTCGCCGTCGTATCGCTGCAGGTTCTGGAAATACCTTTGTCGAAGTCAATAAATTCATCAAAGACTTTAACCAAGCTAAACAGCTCATGCAGGGTGTTATGTCTGGCGATATGAACAAGATGATGAAGCAAATGGGTATCAATCCAAATAACCTTCCTAAAAATATGCCAAATATGGGAGGAATGGATATGTCTGCCCTTGAAGGAATGATGGGACAAGGTGGTATGCCTGACTTGTCAGCTCTCGGAGGAGCAGGAATGCCAGATATGAGCCAGATGTTTGGTGGCGGACTCAAAGGTAAAATCGGTGAATTTGCCATGAAACAGTCCATGAAACGAATGGCTAACAAAATGAAAAAAGCGAAGAAGAAACGCAAGTAAGACAAAGGAAGGCCGCAGGGCTTTCCTTTTTTAGAAAGAAGAAAAACGAGCACTTCCGTAATTGGAAATGCTCGTTTTTTGATGTGTTTGGATTCTTAGTCTTTATTTTCGTATGGCAAGATCAAGTTCAAGATGATTCCTGTCATGGCTGATAGGGCAGTTCCTGAAAGGGTAACTGGACCGAGTTTAAGGATAGCTCCTCCAAGTCCAAGGACCAACATAGCACTTGCGATGATTAGGTTACGCATTTGAGCGAAATCAACACGTTCTTTGATCAAGACTTTCAAACCGTTGCTGGCGATAACTCCATAGAGAAGGATTGACATACCACCAAGTACAGCGTTTGGAATAGTTGAAATCAATGCAGTGAATTTACCAAGGAAGCTAAGGGCAATCGCGATAAAGGCAGCGTTACGGATAACTGAGACAGAAGCGATACGAGTCATACCGATAACCCCTGTATTTTCTCCGTAAGTTGTATTGGCTGGTCCACCAAGGAAGGCAGAGACAGAAGTTGCGATACCGTCACCAAGAAGAGTACGATGAAGACCTGGTTCTTTCAAGAATTGACGGCCACAGATTTGACCCAAAACAGTATGGTCTCCGATATGCTCAGAAATTGTTACGATAGCGATTGGCAAGATAGCGATGGTTTCTGGACCAAAGTAAAGATTGTATTCTTTAAAGGCACCACCTGTGCTAAATGGCAAGTAGAAACCAGGAATTTCGAACCAGTTAGCTTTAAGAACTGGTGTAAAGTCAACTAAGCCAAGAGTTAGAGCGAAGAGGTAACCACCGATAATGGCAAAGAGGAATGGAATGATTCGTAGGAATCCTTTTCCTTTTGTATTGATAAAGGCAGCAATCAAGAAAGTAACAACTGCTACAAGAGCATTTTTCCAGTTTCCATCAGCTACAAGACCAGCATTGGTAACAGCTGAACCTGCAAGTCCAAGACCGATAACGATGATCATAGGTCCGATGATGATTGGTGGCAAGAGTTTATCAATCCATTTTGTACCTGCAAAACGAACACCAGCAGCGACAAGGACATAGATAAAACCTGTAAAGATAACCCCTGTTTGTGCAGCTGATACATCCCCTCCTAGTTCCTTCATAGCTAGGGACATTGCTGTGATAAAGGCGAATGATGATCCTAGATAAACTGGAACTCTAAAACCAGTTGAAATCATATAGATGAGTGTCCCAACACCTGAAGCAAAAAGGGCAACAGATACAGGCATTCCCAAAATCAAGGGTACCAAGATGGTCGCACCAAACATGGCGAAAACGTGTTGGAAACTAAGGAGAATTCCTTTTCCAGCCGAAGGACGTTGGTCAACGTCTAGTAACAAATCAACAGTTGATTCTTGTTTCATATAAACCTCACTTTTGGGCATCAAAAAAGAGCCCATTATTTTACAGCAATAGGCCCTCAGAGTAAGACTTCTTTAAAATCTAGACTTTAAAGAGTTTCAAGTATTTCTGCGTCTTCGTCACCTCACGGGATGACATTAAAAACCTTTGCTTAGGATAGTATAGCAGAAAAAAATGATTTTGTAAATCATTTTTTCTCGAGCTCGGAAATGAAAGAGCGAGGTTGACTTTGTAAACATTTTTTACTAAAAAATTTAAAGCGGGCGTTTGTTGGGCATGCCAGCCTTTCTTGGATATTTATTTGGTGTTTCTTTTTTCTTTTCCACCACTGTGATGTAACGCGGATCTCCATTTGGTAGGGCGTAGCTGAGATTGTCTTCGACCTTACTAAAAAGGAGGTTGAGGGCATTCTTAGCTTCTAATAATTCCTCAGGCGCATTGCTGGCCTTGAGTGCCAATAGTTTTCCGCCAACTTTAAGGTAGGGAATAGTTAATTCAGATAGCACTTGCATGCGGGCAACCGCACGAGCCGTTACAAAATCATATTGAGCACGGAAGTTCTTGTCTTGGGCCAAGTCTTCTGCACGTCCATGATAGAAATGAACACCATCCAAATCCAGTTCTTGAGCCAAAAGTTGGAGGAAGTTGATGCGCTTGTTGAGCGAATCAATGATAGTTACATCTAACTGAGGATAGAGGATTTTCATCGGTAGACTAGGAAATCCTGCCCCAGCTCCAATATCAAGCAATTTGATATTTTCATTGGGAATCAAACCTTGCAGAATGGGTGCAATCGAATCGTAAAAATGTTTGAGATAAACTTCATCCTTGTCCGTAATGGCTGTTAAATTAATCTTTTCATTCCACTCGACCAAGAGTTCAAAATAACGTTCAAATTTTTCTTTTTGCTGGTCCGAAAGTGGAAGATTCTGATTGGCAAGCAGGTTGTAAAATGTTTCTGGTTTCATAGTTATTTCCTTCTTTAGTATCATCTTATTTTACCATAATCATTAAAAATTTGATATACTGGTACTAATCTAAAAGTAGAAAGGACTTATATAATGACTTGGATTATTCTTGGAGTTATCGCTCTTGTTGTTATTTTTGTGATTGTTAGCTATAACGGTTTGGTTAAGAATCGTATGCAAACAAAGGAAGCTTGGAGCCAAATTGATGTTCAGTTGAAACGTCGAAATGACCTCTTGCCAAACTTGATTGAGACTGTAAAAGGTTATGCCAAATATGAAGGTTCTACCCTTGAAAAGGTGGCAGAACTGCGTAACCAAGTGGCGGCAGCAACTTCACCAGCAGAAGCTATGAAAGCTAGTGATGCCCTCACTCGTCAGGTTTCAGGTATTTTTGCAGTTGCAGAAAGCTATCCAGATTTGAAAGCTAGTGCAAACTTTGTTAAATTGCAAGAGGAGTTGACAAACACAGAAAATAAAATTTCTTACTCTCGTCAACTTTACAACAGTGTTGTTAGCAACTACAATGTAAAATTAGAAACTTTCCCAAGCAATATTATCGCTGGAATGTTTGGATTTAAAGCAGCAGATTTCCTTCAAACACCAGAAGAGGAAAAGGCAGTTCCTAAGGTTGATTTTAGCGGTTTAGGTGACTAAGATGTTGTTTGATCAAATTGCAAGCAATAAACGAAAAACGTGGATTTTATTGCTGGTATTTTTCCTACTCTTAGCTCTTGTTGGTTATGCGGTTGGTTACCTCTTTATGCGGTCTGGGCTTGGTGGTTTGGTTACCGCACTGATTATCGGCTTTATCTATGCCTTGTCCATGATTTTTCAATCGACAGAGATTGTCATGTCCATGAATGGAGCGCGTGAGGTGGATGAACAAACGGCACCAGACCTCTACCATGTAGTGGAAGATATGGCTATGGTCGCTCAGATTCCTATGCCCCGTGTTTTCATCATTGATGATCCAGCCTTAAATGCCTTTGCGACAGGTTCTAACCCTCAAAACGCAGCGGTTGCTGCGACGTCAGGTCTCCTTGCTATCATGAATCGTGAAGAACTAGAAGCTGTTATGGGACATGAAGTCAGTCATATTCGTAATTACGATATCCGCATTTCGACTATTGCTGTTGCCCTTGCTAGTGCTATCACCATGCTTTCTAGTATGGCAGGTCGTATGATGTGGTGGGGTGGAGCAGATCGCAGACGAAGTGACGATGATAGAGATGGAAATGGTCTTGAAATCATTATGCTAGTGGTTTCCCTACTAGCTATTGTGCTGGCGCCTCTCGCTGCAACCTTGGTGCAACTAGCTATTTCTCGTCAGAGGGAATTCCTAGCTGATGCTTCTAGTGTCGAGTTGACCCGCAATCCTCAAGGGATGATTAATGCTCTACGTAAGTTGGATAATAGTAAACCGATGAGTCGTCCTGTCGATGATGCCAGCAGTGCGCTTTATATCAATGATCCTAAGAAAGGTGGAGGGTTCCAAAAACTCTTTTATACCCACCCACCTATCTCAGAACGGATTGAACGTTTGAAACATATGTAAAATGAAGGCTGGGAAAAAGCCTTTAAAATCTGAAAAACGCATAATATCAGGTGTGCAAAAAACTTGATATTATGCGTTTTATTATGTGACTATTAGTCCGTCTCGCTCCGTTAGGTGCGAGACAA
>NZ_CAUQJA010000018.1:0-40003 GCF_963518475.1 uncultured Streptococcus sp.
ATACAGCTGACTACGCTTCAGTAGCTCCAGTCGCAACAGGTTCAGTTGCGAAGGGTGATGCTGTGATCGAAGTGAAAATCTAATACTCTTCGAAAATCAAATTCAAACCATGTCAGCTTCGCCTTGCCGTACTCAAGTACAGCCTTCGGCTAGCTTCCTAGTTTGCTCTTTGATTTTCATTGAGTACAATATTCCCTCTCACAATGAAAACGAACAAATGACATGTTTGTTCGTTTTTGCTTGAATGGTAAGATTTACAGAGGAAAATCTAAAAAATAGAGAAATTTAGACTTTCGAAATATGCTATAATAAAGAAAATAAAAACAAGAGGTTTATCATGACAAAATTATATGGAAGCTTGGAAGCGGGCGGTACAAAGTTTGTCTGTGCTGTCGGTGATGAAAACTTTAACGTTGTAGAAAAAACGCAATTTCCAACAACAACTCCAATCGAAACAATCGATAAAACCATCGAGTTCTTCTCAAAATTCGATAACCTTGCTGGTCTTGCAGTCGGTTCATTTGGTCCGATTGATATTGATAAGAATTCAAAAACTTATGGCTTTATCACAACGACTCCAAAACCAAACTGGGCAAATGTGGACTTGCTTGGTGCTCTTCGTCGCGCGCTAAACGTGCCAATGTACTTCACTACAGACGTAAACAGCTCTGCCTATGGTGAAGTGGTTGCCCGTAACAATGCTGGTGGCCGTATCGAAAACTTGGTTTACTACACAATCGGTACAGGTATCGGTGCAGGTGTCATCCAACGTGGAGAGTTTATCGGTGGTGTGGGTCACCCTGAGATGGGTCATTATTATGTTGCTAGACACCCAATGGATATTGAAAAAGAGTTTAAGGGTGTTTGTCCTTTCCATAAGGGATGTCTGGAAGGCTATGCAGCTGGTCCAAGTTTGGAAGCTCGTACAGGTGTTCGTGGGGAAAATATTGAACTCAACAACCCTGTTTGGGATGTTCAAGCCTACTATATCGCTCAAGCTGCGGTCAATGCGACAGTGACTTTCCGCCCAGACGTGATTGTCTTTGGTGGAGGGGTCATGGCTCAACAACACATGCTGGACCGTGTCCGTGAGAAATTTACAGCTCTTCTCAACGGTTACCTACCAGTACCAGATGTGCGTGATTATATTGTAACGCCAGCAGTCGCAGGAAATGGTTCTGCTACTCTTGGAAACTTTGTCCTTGCAAAAGAAGTTTCAAAATAAAGCACAAAATCCGCTTGGGAAACCAAACGGATTTTTTATGTGTCAAAGCATTTGCCAGAAAAAGTCAATAATATAGGTCAGACCGTAGGTATAAACCACGAGGGTAAAGGGCTTGGTCAGAATGATGATGGTCATATAGCGCTTGAAGCTCATCTTGGTCAGGGCAGCCAGCATACAGAGAAAGTCAGCTGGACTAATGGGCCAAATCATCATAAAGATAAAGAAACGGTCAAAACGATTGCCCTTATCCAACCAGCCGATATACTTGTCATAGGTGCGCTTGCTGACGACAGACTGGACAAAGGCAGCCCCATAGAGGCGCACCAGATAAAAGATAATGGCACAACCAATGACAATGCCGATATAGTTGTAGATCGTACCGATGATGTGGCCGTAGATAAAGACGCCAGCCACCGAGGTCAAGGCCCCAGGAATGATAGGGACGACCGTTTGTAAAATCTGTAAAAAAATAAAGAGAGGTGGCCCCCAGATACCTGCCTGCTGGATAAAGGCAGAGAGGGTTTCTTTAGACTGTAAAATCCCAGCCTGATAAGCCCAAATACAGAAAATCAAACTCCCAACCCCACCGACAATCGATGAGATGTTGATAACTTGCTGCAGAAGGGGAGAAACAGCTTTCATTTGTTTATCCTGTGACATGTAAACTCCTCATAGATAGTATAACTATACTATACCATATTTTGGAGGAGAAAGGGGGAATGAGTCTTTTTGATGAGAAATGGATAGGAAGATAGGTCTTCGAGACTTAGAATAGGTCTCTTTCCTAAGGTTTATATGTAATCTAGTTTTAGAATGACCACAATTCCATAAATTTACAAGTATTCTAAGCTTCGAATGGCTTATCTGAGAAAGATTTGGGGTCTTCTAGCTTTTGAATAGTCATTTTCCCTAAAGTTTATATGTATTCTAAAGCTCGAAAAGGTAAAATCTAAAAATAGTAAGAGTCTCTATCTGATGGATGGTATGTATGTCTAGTCAGATAGAGATTTTTTTAATTTGGAAATGTCTGATTTGTCCTGAAAAGTACATTTTAGATGGAAATAATGACAGTTGAGCGGATGGGGGTTAAAATGGTTTGGGAAACTGTTAGAATGAATGTATCAACTTAAAGGAGAAAAATTAATGAAGAAAGTTAGAGATGATGAGGAGAGTGTACTATGGTCATTTCCTGTAATTGGAATTGTATTATTGGTCTGTGTATTGTTTCAAGTCTTTGTATTTAAGGATAGACCTTTGATTCAACATGGTAGACAAGGAAGCATTGTAAAAACAGATCAAAAACAGGTCTATCTTCCAGAACTAATCCAGTCTTGGTTTGATAAAGAAAAAACAAAATGATTCGTTAAATAGAAAGGATATCATCATGACAAAAACATACGCTATTCGCCCTCTTAGTTACAGCAACTTTACCAACCGTGAGTTTGAAAGCCTGATGATGGATACTCATCAAAGTTTAGCAACTTTTTCCAAAGCAAACAAGGATGAGGGCATGTATGTCAAACATTTGGAACCCTTCAAGACCAAGCTTGATGATTTTCAAGCTCAGCTTGCGACGGTGGAGACGAAAGAGTCTAGTAATCTGACAGAAGTCGATCGCAATCGTGATAGTGCCTTGGTCGGTCTCTTTACCCTTCATAGAGGATTTGCTAAGATTAAGGATGTTAAGCTCAAAGAAGCTCATGAAACTCTGAAACCAGTCTTTGCTAAGTACAAGGATATCACTAAGCACAGTAACGATGTGGAAACGGCAGAAATCAAGAGCCTTCTCAAAACACTTAGTGAAACACCCTATCATGAGGCAGTTACCAGTCTAGGACTGACTCCTATGCTGACGGCGGTGGTCAATGCTCAAGAGGAATATGACCAAGTGGAAAGTAAGGCGCGTGCTTCTAAGTCTGCCAAGGAAGTCGGTAAGACCAGACAACTCCGTACCGAACTTTCAACTAGCTACGACCTCTTTATGCGCTATACAGCAGCCAGTGCAGAAGCCTATCCTGAAAAGGAACACCTGACTCAACTTCTCAAGGAACTCAATAGTATCCGAGATAGCAAGCGCCGTCTCATCACTAGTAGCAAGAAAGATAAAAAGACCAAACCAGCAGAACCAGCTCAAGCAGCAGGATAAAGACAACCCCTTAGAAGTGGATTTCTAAGGGGATTTTTGTATATAAAAGCTTTATATACTGTGTCAGAATTGATATAATGGTAGTTGTTTAAACATATAGTAATTATTGGGAGAGATAAATTAATGGCAAGAGAATATAAATTTCGAGCACTTACTTCAAATAAAGATATAAAAATAAAGCCAGTAACAGAAAGAGCACTTAAATTTGCGATTGACAAAAATTCGGAAGTAACCAACGTAGCTATTACTGGGAATTATGGAGCAGGGAAAAGTAGCGTTGTTGAGAGCTTTGAGTTCCAATGTACAGATAAAAAATTCCTCCATATATCTTTGGGGCAGTATGATGAAACGATAAGCAATGAAAAAAATGGACTAAATAATCGTCAAATCAATACCATTGAAGGGAAAATAATCAATCAATTACTTCATCAAATTAATCCTAATCAAATAAGAAAATCCATTTTTAAAACTCTTGATGCAGAGTCGCAGATTGAACCTTTTAATATTTCGGTCTATTTAGGTTTAGTAATATTACTATCCTTATACTTATTAAATATTTCTTCATGGAATGGTTTGATTCAGAACTTTTGTTGGCTATCTTGGACTACGAAACCTATTATCTCCCTTCTTGTACTAGTAATTTTATTTATTTTAATTATATATGGAATTTATTTTTTACTGAAACTACAAAAAGATTTTGGTTTTGTCAAAAAATTATCCTTAAAAGCAGAAAAAATTGAAACTGACATTGAAATTTTTTCAAATGATAATTCTAAAGTATCCTATTTTGATCGCTACTTGGACGATGTCCTTTATTTATTCAAGCAATCAGGAGCAGATGTCATAGTATTTGAAGATATTGAACGTTTTAATGATTCTAGAATTTTTGAAAAATTGAAGGAATTAAATATAGTTATCAATAGAAAAAGAAAGATATGTAGGGATTCCAAGTTGGTGTTTTTCTATCTTGTAAAGGATGATTTGTTTGAATCTCAAGAGAGAACAAAGTTTTTTGATTTTATTATTCCGGTAGTTCCAGTTGTCACTGCTTCAAATTCTTATGACCAATTATCAAAAATATTAAAAGATATGGAACTTCATAAGGTGTTAGATGAAAAGTTTTTATTCAATATCTCATTATACCTTGATGATATGCGTCTGATTAATAATATTTGCAATGAGTATCTGACTTATAAAGAAACATTAAGTAAATTACCGTTAGAGAGTGAGAAAATTTTCTCAATGGTAGTCTACAAAAATATTTTCCCTAAAGACTTTTCGCTTTTACAAAAAAATCAAGGATATTTATTTGAATTATTGAACTCAAAAGAAATAGCATTAAAAAATCGTAGGGAGGAATTAAATAGTAAGATAAAAGAATTGGAGAAAAAGATAGAGAAGGCAGATGAAGAACAATTAAACGATGAGCTTGAATTATATGGAACTATTTTGAAAGTACCATATGGGAGAAAAGTAATTAAAGTAAATAGAAAATTTGAATCAGATTTTTCAACGCGCTCAGATTATATAAAAGAGTTACTTGCAGATGAAAGTGAAATATGCTCCTTTGACAGTTATTACAATGCACATTATAATCAAAATGAACGTAATGAGGATATTGATTCTATATTTCCAGATAAAAATACTCCAGAATTCCAAGAACGTTTAGAAAATATTAGGAATAAGAAGCTCATAGAAAAATTGGAAAAAGAAATTAAGAAAATGAACGATGATCTTGGGAAACTAGATAGTTATAAATTATCAGACGTTTATCAATATGCTACAGATATTGATGATTTTAAAAGTGACTTTGCAAAAGAAATAAGAAAGAATCCTCAATTCTCAATAATTTCTTTCCTAATTAGAAATGCTTATATTGATGAGAGCTATCAAGATTATTTGAATCATTTCTATGAAAATACTATAACGGTAGAAGAAAAAGAATATTTAAGAAATGTTGTTTCTGGACGTGATGGTAATTATGATATTTCTTTACCCCATACTAATGAAATAGTTAATCGCTTGTCGATTAAAGATTATAGATATAGTTATGTGCTAAATTATAATTTATTTGACTATTTACTAAATTCCAAAAAAGAAAATGATACTGAGTGTTTAGTTCAAATATTTAAACAAGAGAATGTTTTGGATTTCTTGATTAACTTTTATAATACATTAGATAGATCTACATCAGGTCAAGGTGTAATTTATAAAAAAGAGACTATTAAATTATTTTTTAAGAAATGGTTGGAGCACAATGTTAGTCTTTTTAACGAGTATTTAGAAATTAAAAATGGAGGATATGCTGTTCTAAATAAAAATAGTCTAATACTATCATTAATGAATTTAGTTGATTTGAGTGGTATTCCTGAAAAAACAAAAGTATTGATTTCAGGATATATAAATGATAATCAAGAGCTTCTTTCTCCAAATATGAGTTATGAAATTCAGCAGTTTACTAAAAATTTATCAAATATTGAGATAAAAGTTAGAGAATATGCACAGAATATTTATGGATCCTTATTAGATGCAAAAAAACTTACAGATTATAAAGAAATAATGAATTATATCTATCGGAATGATTTATATTCGATTTCTGAGAATAATTTGAAATTTTTTATAAAATGGAACTTGGGAAAAAGATATACTAATTATGAATATACTCACAAGAATTTTGAGCTTATTAGTAAAAATATTGAATTGAAATCACTGTTTGATTACTGTTTAGATTCGGAAGATAATTTGTTACAATACGCCAATGTTTATATAAAAATATCAAACGGGGAAATGGATGATGATTCTTCTTATATTGAGAACTTGCTTAAACATGATATTTTATTTAAAGTTGAGGATTACGAAGATGGGGGAATAACACCTGCCGTAAGTATATTGAATAGTATTCCAAAATTCTCCATTAAATACACTGTAGAGAAGTTTCAAGGATTATCTAATGATATAAAACTGATAGAATATCTTGTACGGCTTCAAAAAGGGCAAGTTAATTCTGAAATTGTTTGTTCCTACTTTTCTTCATTTAATGATATTGCTGATCGCCTGGTTGATTTTATTAATCAAGATCCCAATTTTGTATTAAACAGAGATATTTTTGTACAACTTGATGAGAAAGTACAGGGAGATTTTTTTGATAAAATTGTATCTGAAGATAATCTGAACTTAACTATCTATAAATCAATGCTTGCATCAATGCAATGGCATTACAATAAATTTGATGTAATGGGGCTTTCGGATGATAGATTAGAAGTTTTGATAGATTTGGAGGTTATAAAATTCAATGCTAATAGTCTTAAGTTCATCAGAGAAGAATATCCATCAATGAAAAATTATTTCATTTCAAGGAATATTGAAAAGTATCTTGAGATTGAAGAAGAGGTTCATGATGAAACGGAACTCAATGATTTGTTGCAATATGAGGAAATAGATGATTCCTATAAGCTACAAATAATAGATATTCTGGATCATGTAAGCTTGAAAAATAAGCAATTTTCTATTAAACTTGTTGCTCATATCCTTGATTCTAAATTTGATATAGATGATTTAAGTTATATAATTAGTTCCAATTATTATGACAATGCAGATGAATCTATCAAAATTAAGATAAGACAGTTAGCTAAAGAAAATTTGGATGATTTGATTAGATTAGATAGTGAAGAAATTAGTATTCAGTTATGCAGAGAGTTATTGACTATGGACGATATTCAGCCTTTAGATCGTACAAGACTGCTCAAGGATAATTTACTATCTAATCCAGAAATGTCAACACATAGGTTAGATTTGTTAGGGGACTATCTAAATCTATTTGAACTGTGGGAGATAATGGTTTTTTTGGGTGATTCTGATGTATATAAAGAATGGGAAAAGGCTTTTGAAAAATTGAATGGGAACGGAAAAGGAAACAATTATGTCACAGTTAAGAAAAGTAATTTCAACGAAAAGATGAGAAATTATCTTTTATCTAAGGGCTTGATTAGCAGTTCGTCCACACAACCTCAAGGAATTCGGTTGAATGGTTTTAGAGAAGGTGAGATTAAGTACTGGTGAGGAAGAAGTAGTAGCACTGCTGACAGACATTGTCAGCAAGATTAACGAGACAAATAAAGTAATCGAAAGCCAAACAGCTTCTCTACTTGAAATGCTCGGTCAACTCCACGGAACCACACCAGAAACCGATGCAGAACTCAAAGAGTTTTTGAAAAACTTTAAAGGGTGATGGGGCTAATTTATTCGCTCATATTCCGCTCATAATTCGCTCATTTTTAAGATATAACTTTGTTTCCATATTTCCGGGGAACTAGTAGAAAGTAAGGAGAAATATGGAAAATAACAACCAACGTGCCCTTTGTCAGCGACTCTGGGCGGAAAATAAATACCTTGTTTTGAGCCATTCCAGCAATATTTACAATGAGATTCGCCAATACTTGAAGAATGAAGAGGTGGAAGTGAGTCAGGTTCAGGAGATGATTGACCGTGCCTGTCAGATTCCAGAACACAGGGGTCAGGTTTGCAATGCCTTTCAGCATATTTGGGGATATTTCAAGAAGAAAGCAAGGGAGACTGAACGCAAGGATTATATGTTTTTACTGGAGCGTTATCACTCTGGTCATGCCACCAAAGAAGACTTAATTGCTAAGACGAGAGACTTGCTTGAACGCTATCCCAATACCTACTTGCAACATTCGACTTTACTGAAAGGAGACGCCCATGAGACTTTGGCATGAGGCTTTGATTTCACAACTTCCCCGTCCTCAACTCTTGGGGCAACATCGAGAGTGTTGCGCCCTGCGTGGCAATGGCTGGGGCAGAAAGCATGCGACGGTGGACTATGTCTTTACCCACTCGCCCTATCGTCTCTATGCCTATCATCGCTTGATCATGGAGGAAATGGCTGGCCGTGGCTACAATGTCAGTCCAGAGTGGTTGGACAAGAACTACCGAGGTAAGACCTGCCCTCCTTATCAAGACTTAGCAGAGGAAAAGCTGAAAAGTCCTATATACAGCGAACATGATGCTGCCTACTATAAGGAGTGTCTGGACAATCTCCGAGAGAAGGGGATCAACCTATAGTCTTTTCTAATAACAAGTCATAGTCACTTATAAGAATTACTAATAACGTGTTTGAGCATTCTAACAAAAATACAGCAAAAAACAAGTTACACAAAGGATTTGAGGCATGTGTCTCAAGTCTTTTTCTTTTGTCTAAAACAGAGATATAGTTTCAAACTATATCAAAGCCTAATTTTTTACAATTATACAGACGCTTTCTTTTCTGTTAAGATAGTTTCAACAACAAATTTTGGAGGACACATCATGTCAACTACAATCATCGGTTTCCCTCGTTTGGGCGAATTCCGCGAATTAAAATTTACAACTGAAAAATACTTTAGAAAAGAAATCTCAGAAGAAGAACTCTTGGCAGCAGCAAAAGACTTGCGTGCTAAACACTGGAACATTGTCAAAGAAAAAGGCATCACTGAAATCCCATCAAATGACTTTTCTCACTATGACAACTTCCTAGATGCAGCTTTCCTTTTCAACGTGGTACCTGCTTCAGTTCAAAACTTGGACTTGTCTGACCTTGAGCGCTACTTCGCTTTGGGTCGTGGTTACCAAGGAGAAAAAGGGGATGTTCGCGCCCTTCCAATGAAGAAATGGTTCAACACCAACTACCACTACATCGTTCCTAAATTTGAAAAAGACACTCAAGTCAAACTTGCAGGTCACAAAATCTTTGATGAGTTTCAAGAAGCCAAAGAACTTGGATTGAACACTCGTCCTGTTCTTGTAGGTCCATTCACTTTCCTTCAATTGTCAGACTTTGAAGAAGGCGTGAAAGCAGAAGACTTTGTAGACAGCTTAGTTGTTGCTTACCAAGAAGTTTTTGCAAAATTGGCAGAACTTGGTGCGACTCGCATCCAATTGGACGAAGCGGCTCTTGTGAAAGATTTGACTGCCGAAGAAAAAGCTCTCTTCTTGAACCTTTACAACAAACTCTTGGCTGACAAAAAAGGTCTTGAAGTCTTGCTTCAAACTTACTTCGGAGACGTTCGTGACGTCTACGCTGACCTTGTAAACTTGCCAGTAGATGCTATCGGTCTTGATTTCGTTGAAGGTAAGAAAACTCTTGAATTGGTTAAAGGTGGCTTCCCAGCTGACAAGACTCTCTACGCAGGTATTGTCAATGGTAAAAACATCTGGCGTAACAACTACGAAAAGAGCTTGGCTATTCTTGAACAAATCCCAGCTGAAAACATTGTCTTGACAAGCTCATGCTCACTTCTTCATGTGCCATTTACAACTGCTAATGAAGAATTTGAACCAGCAATCTTGAACCACTTTGCCTTTGCAGTTGAAAAATTGGATGAGATTCGTGATTTGGATGCTATCCGCAATGGTCAAGGTGAAGAAGCACTTGCAGCCAACAAAGAACTCTTTGCGACTGAGCGTGTTGGTGAAAATGCTGAACTTCGTGCGCGTATCGCTGGCTTGACAGACGCAGACTACACTCGTTTGCCAGCCTTTGCAGAACGTGAAGCTATCCAAGAAGAAGCTTTCAAACTTCCAGCTCTTCCAACAACAACGATTGGTTCATTCCCTCAAACAAAAGAAGTTCGTGCGAAGCGTTTGGCTTACCGTAAAGGTGAATTGTCTCAAGAAGAGTACGATGCTTTCCTTGCTGAAACAATTGACGAATGGATCAAATGGCAAGAAGATATCGACTTTGATGTCCTTGTTCACGGTGAATTTGAGCGTAATGACATGGTTGAGTACTTCGGTCAAAACTTGTCAGGCTACCTCTTCTCTAAAAATGGTTGGGTACAATCATACGGTATGCGTGGGGTGAAACCACCAATCATCTGGGGTGATGTAACTCGTCTTAACCCTATCACTGTTAAATGGTCTAGCTATGCACAAAGCCGTACAAACAAACCTGTTAAAGGTATGTTGACTGGACCTGTTACCATCCTCAACTGGTCATTCCCACGTGAAGACATCTCTATCAAGGATTCTACTCTTCAAATCGCCCTTGCTATCAAGGATGAAGTGCTTGACCTTGAAGCTGCTGGTGTGAAAATCATTCAAATCGATGAGGCTGCTCTTCGTGAAAAATTGCCGCTCCGTCGTAGCGACTGGTACGAAGACTATCTTGACTGGGCAATTCCTGCCTTCCGCTTGGTACACTCAACAGTAGCGCCAGACACACAAATCCACACTCACATGTGTTACTCAGAATTTACAGATATCATCCCAGCTATCGACAACATGGATGCGGACGTTATCTCATTTGAGGCTAGCCGTTCAAACCTTGAAATCTTGGATGAACTCAAAGCGAAAAACTTCCAAACAGAAGTGGGACCTGGGGTTTATGATATCCACTCACCTCGTGTACCAAACGAAGGCGAAATCGACCACACAATCGAAGCCATCCTTGCTAAAGTGCCAAGCAAGAAAGTTTGGATCAACCCTGACTGTGGTTTGAAAACACGTGGTATTCCAGAAACAAAAGAAAGCTTGATCCGCCTTGTTGAAGCAGCTAAAGCTGCGCGTGAGAAATTGTAAGATAAGGATTTCTCTAGAAGCGCTGTTTGGTCAATCTGCCTGTTTCACTTGGATTCTAGGAATCCAGCTAACGAAAAAAAATCAACTAGAAAAGGATAATGACTATGTCACGCCAAACACCGTCACTCTCATTTGAAGTGTTCCCTCCCAACCCAGCCGTGGGTAACGATAACATTATTTCTGCTCTTCAAGATATGCAGGAGTTGGCTCCTCACTTTATCAGTGTAACTGCCAGCAATAATAAATTTAATATCAAGGAAACGACGGTTCGTTTGGCTGACTTTATCCAAAATGACTTGACGATTCCGACTATTGCCCACTTGCCAGCCATCTATTTGACTAAGGACAAGGTGGCTGAAACCATTGCTGACTTGGACAAGGTTGGGGTACAGAAAATCTTGGCATTGCGTGGGGATATTATCCCTGATGTGGAGCCGCAAAAGGATTTCCGCTATGCAACTGACTTGATTGAGTTCATCAAGGAACAAGCCCCTCACTTTGATATTGTTGGTGCTTGTTATCCAGAAGGCCATCCAGATTCACCCAATCAGATTTCAGATATTCAAAATCTTAAGAAGAAAGTGGATGCAGGTTGTTCGAGCCTTGTAACTCAGCTTTTCTTTGACAATGAGCGCTTCTATGATTTCCAAGACAAGTGCATCTTGGCTGGGATTGATGTTCCCATTCATGCAGGGATTATGCCAATTCTGAATCGAAATCAGGCTCTCCGCCTCTTGAAGACTTGTGAGAATATCCATCTTCCACGCAAATTTAAAGCCATCTTAGACAAGTATGAGCATGACCCTGAGTCGCTCAGAGCAGCAGGACTTGCCTATGCAGTGGACCAAATCGTGGACTTGGTAACTCAGGATGTTGCCGGTGTGCATCTCTACACTATGAACAATGCGGATACAGCAAAATACATCCACCAAGCAACCCATGCCTTGTTTAATCATCAGTCTCTAGGATAATAAAAAGCAAACCATTCTTCTCAGCTGAGGGGAATGGTTCCTTTTTAATGGTAAAGACCGCACTTTTTAAGAAAAATATGATAAAATAGACTCTGTACGTACTTGATACAAAGATGAGGGTATAAACAGATTTTTAACTATTCAAATCTGCTATAAAAAGGAAAAATACTAAAGAATAATATTTTTAAACTTTTCAAAGTATCTAGATAGTTGAACACGGACTAAATCCCTAGTGAAAAAGATAGATTTCCTGGTGAACATGGTACACTGCGTCAATCGAATGCTATCTTGTGTAATTGAACCCGGCCGAAAAGCTGTGTAAAAAAGATAAACTGTCTTGTCTTCATCGAAGACTTCGTCAGTTTCCTATTTTTACTTTGCTTTTGACGCCCTTGGTATCTTGATCTTTGTAGGCAAGGCGTATAATTTCATCAATCCAAAGGGGATTAAAATGACAAAACAAGTATTTCAAACGACTTTTGCGGGTCGTGAGTTAATTGTAGAGACTGGTCAGGTTGCTAAGCAGGCAAATGGCTCTGTTGTCGTGCGTTACGGTGAGTCAACTGTCTTGACTGCGGCCGTTATGTCTAAGAAGATGGCAACTGGGGATTTCTTCCCTCTTCAAGTCAACTACGAAGAAAAAATGTATGCAGCTGGGAAGTTTCCTGGTGGCTTTATGAAACGTGAAGGACGTCCTTCAACGGATGCGACTTTGACAGCGCGTTTGATTGACCGTCCAATCCGTCCTATGTTTGCGGAAGGTTTCCGTAATGAAGTACAGGTGATTAACACCGTGCTTTCTTATGATGAAAATGCCTCTGCACCTATGGCAGCTATGTTTGGTTCATCCTTGGCATTGTCTATCTCAGATATTCCATTTGACGGACCAATCGCTGGGGTACAGGTTGGCTATGTAGATGGTCAAATCATTATCAACCCTACGCAAGAACAAGCAGAGCAATCTCTCCTTGAATTGACAGTAGCTGGTACCAAACACGCCATCAACATGGTAGAGTCTGGTGCTAAAGAATTGTCAGAAGAAATCATGCTGGAAGCCCTCCTTAAAGGGCATGAAGCAGTCAAAGAATTGATTGCCTTCCAAGAAGAAATCGTTGCGGCAGTCGGTAAAGAAAAAGCAGAAGTAGAATTGCTTCATGTGGACGCTGACTTGCAGGCTGAAATTATCGCAGCCTACAACAGCGACCTCCAAAAAGCTGTCCAAGTAGAAGAAAAATTGGCTCGTGAAGCTGCAACTCAAGCAGTCAAAGACCAAGTAACTGCTGTTTACGAAGAAAAATATGCGGACCATGAAGAATTCGACCGTATTATGCGTGATGTTGCTGAAATCTTGGAACAAATGGAACATGCTGAAGTGCGCCGTTTGATTACAGAAGACAAGGTGCGTCCTGATGGTCGTAAGGTCGATGAAATCCGTCCTTTGGATGCGGTTGTTGACTTCCTTCCTCGTGTGCACGGTTCAGGTCTCTTCACTCGTGGGCAAACTCAGGCCCTTTCAGTTTTGACCTTGGCTCCAATGGGGGAAACTCAAATCATCGATGGTTTGGACCCAGAGTACAAGAAACGCTTTATGCACCACTATAACTTCCCACAATACTCTGTAGGGGAAACTGGTCGTTACGGTGCGCCAGGTCGTCGTGAAATCGGTCACGGTGCTCTTGGTGAGCGTGCTCTTGCTCAAGTCTTGCCAAGCTTGGAAGAATTCCCATATGCTATCCGCTTGGTGGCTGAGGTCTTGGAATCAAATGGTTCTTCATCTCAGGCTTCTATCTGTGCTGGAACTCTTGCACTTATGGCTGGTGGTGTGCCAATCAAGGCGCCAGTAGCAGGAATTGCCATGGGTCTCATCTCAGATGGAAACAACTATACAGTCTTGACAGATATCCAAGGTTTGGAAGACCACTTTGGAGACATGGACTTCAAGGTTGCAGGAACTCGTGACGGAATTACAGCCCTTCAAATGGATATCAAGATCCAAGGGATTACTGCAGAAATCTTGACTGAGGCTCTTGCCCAAGCCAAGAAAGCCCGTTTTGAAATTCTTGATGTGATTGAAGCAACCATTCCAGAAGTTCGTCCAGAATTGGCTCCAACTGCTCCGAAAATTGATACCATCAAGATTGATGTGGACAAGATTAAGATTGTCATCGGTAAGGGTGGAGAAACCATCGACAAGATTATCGCTGAAACAGGCGTTAAGATTGATATCGACGAAGAAGGAAATGTGTCTATCTACTCTAGCGACCAAGATGCTATTAACCGTGCTAAAGAAATTATTGCTGGTTTGGTCCGTGAAGCCAAAGTGGATGAAGTTTACCGTGCTAAAGTCGTTCGTATCGAGAAATTTGGTGCTTTTGTTAACCTCTTTGACAAGACAGATGCCCTTGTTCATATCTCTGAGATGGCTTGGACGCGTACCAATAATGTCGAAGACTTGGTAGCAATCGGGGATGAAGTTGATGTTAAGGTTATCAAGATTGATGAAAAAGGACGTGTGGATGCTTCTATGAAAGCCCTTCTTCCTCGTCCTCCAAAACCTGAACGTGATGAAAAAGGCGAAAAGTCTGAGAGACCTCACCGCCCACGTCATCACAAGGACCACAAACCTAAGAAAGAAATTACAGAAACACCAAAAGATTCAGAATAAGAAAAGGAGAAATGTATGGGATGGTGGCGCGAAACCATTGATATCGTAAAAGAAAATGATCCAGCGGCCCGCACCACTTTGGAGGTTTTGCTGACTTATCCAGGTGTCAAGGCCTTGGCGGCCCACCGTCTCTCGCATTTTCTCTGGAAGCATGGCTTCAAACTCCTTGCTCGTATGCACAGTCAGTTTTGGCGCTTTTGGACTCAGATTGAGATTCATCCAGGTGCCCAGATTGATTCAGGTGTCTTTATCGACCATGGCTCTGGTTTGGTGATTGGGGAGACGGCTATCATTGAAAAAGGCGTTCTCCTCTATCATGGGGTAACTCTTGGGGGAACAGGGAAAGACTGTGGCAAACGCCATCCAACCGTGCGAAAAGGAGCTTTAATATCCGCTCATGCCCAAGTCATTGGACCAGTGGAAATTGGTGAAAATGCCAAGGTCGGTGCTGCAGCAGTTGTCGTAGCAGATGTACCTAGTGATGTGACGGTTGTCGGTATTCCGGCCAAGATTGTCCGAGTTCATGGACAGAAGGATGAACCGACGATCCACGAAGTCGAAGAAAAACGAGAGTACTACGTCAATAAACTCGAGCAGGCTAAAGAAGCCAGTCACAGATCGTCTGGGTTGTAGAGGATACCTATATGATTCAAGCAAGAAACAAGTTAAGCCAAGAGGAGCTATCTGGGGCGAAAAAACTAATTAACTGTTGCCAAAACTATGACGGTACCTATCGTGATCCCTATCTCTCTAACATGCTTAATTTTGATCCAAACATGCCCGCCTTTTTCCTTTATTATGAAAAAGGCGAACTTGTTGGTTTATTAACTGTCTATGCAGATGACCAAGATGTAGAAGTGACGATACTGGTTCATCCAGGTCATCGCCATCAGGGAATTGCGCGGGCTTTGTATAGAAGTTTTGAGAAAGAAACGGCATCTTATCCAATTGAGTCTGTGACTTTTCAGACAGAGCGTGTTTTTCTAGATCTCCATCCTGATTTTGTCAGCAACTGGGGATTGGTCGAGGACGAGGATACAGAAACCTGGTTAGGTAAGGATAGAAGACCTTATCCGTTAGCAAAGCTTTCTAATCTTGAAGTTTTGTTAGCAGATAGTTCGTATCAGGAGCAAATCAGTCAGTTAAAATTTCAGGCATTCTCAGAAGAGCATGAATCTAGAGAGATTGTGGATAGATATGTCGCTGAAGCTCTGAAAGATCCAGAAAGTCGCCTATATATTTTATTAAAAAACAATCAGGTGATTGGAACTTGTACAGTTGATTTATCGAGTAATACGAATTACCTCTATGGTTTAGCAATATCTGAACCTGAACGTGGGAAAGGCCATGGAAGTTACTTAGCAAAATCCCTTGTCAACCAACTAATTGAGCAAAATGATAAGGAATTTCAGATTGCAGTGGAAGATAGCAATGTAGGTGCAAAGCGCTTGTATGAAAAAATTGGCTTTGTCAAACAGACCCAGGTGGTTTATCTGAATGAGAAAGGAGCAAGGGATTCCGAAGTGTAGAGAGATTCGGACTGAAATTCAATTGAACTCTTAGTGATGAAACTAACTGTTCTTGGATTTTGGCTTTCCTGACTATTATTTTATGATTAAAATCTATGACACCATGTCTCGTGATTTGCGAGAATTTGTCCCGATCGAGGACGGTAAGGTTAAGATGTATGTTTGTGGGCCAACGGTGTACAACTATATCCACGTGGGAAATGCCCGTTCGACGGTAGCTTTTGACACCATTCGTCGATATTTTGAGTACCGTGGGTATGAGGTTGCCTATATTTCCAATTTTACGGATGTGGATGATAAGATTATCAACCGTGCCAAGGAAGAAGGTATCACGCCTCAGGAGGTTGCGGACAAGTACATCGCTGCCTTTCGTGAGGATGTGACGGCCTTGGGCGTCAAACCTGCGACTCGACATCCGCGTGTGGTGGAGTTTATGGCTGACATTATCCGTTTTGTGGAAGACTTAATTGAAAAAGGCTTTGCCTACGAGAGTCAAGGGGATGTTTACTTCCGTGTGGAAAAATCTCACAACTATGCCAAGTTGGCTAACAAAACCTTGGAAGACTTGGAGCTGGGTGCTTCAGGTCGTACCGATGAAGAAATAGCTCGTAAGGAAAATCCTGTAGACTTTGCTCTATGGAAAGCTGCTAAATCAGGCGAGATTTCTTGGGATAGCCCTTGGGGACCTGGTCGCCCAGGCTGGCATATTGAGTGTTCGGTCATGTCAACAGAGATTTTGGGCGATACCATTGATATCCACGGTGGTGGAGCTGACCTAGAATTTCCTCATCATACCAATGAAATTGCCCAATCGGAAGCTAAAACAGGTAAGACTTTTGCCAACTATTGGATGCATAATGGATTTGTCAATATCGACAATGTCAAGATGTCCAAGTCCTTGGGCAACTTTATTACCGTACATGATGCCCTTAAAACCCTCGATGGACAAGTGCTTCGTTTCTTCTTTTCGACTCAGCATTACCGCAAGCCCATCAACTTCACAGAAAAAGCAGTTCGGGATGCAGAGACTAATCTCAAGTATCTGAAAAACACCTATGAACAACCATTTACTGGAACTGTAGATGCTCAAGAGTTACAAGCCTTTAAAGACAAGTTTGTAGCAGCTATGGATGAGGATTTCAACTCTGCCAACGGTATTACAGTAGTCTTTGAAATGGCCAAATGGATCAATTCCGGCAACTATGATGCAAGTGTCAAGCAAGCTCTTGCGGATATGTTGGAAGTCTTTGGAATTGTCTTTGTTGAGGAAGTTTTGGATGCAGACATTGAAGACTTGATCCAAAAACGCCAAGAAGCGCGTGCCAATCGTGACTTTGCGACAGCGGACCAGATCCGTGACCAATTGGCTGCTCAAGGAATTAAGCTCCTTGACACCAAGGATGGAGTGAGGTGGACACGTGATTGATGTCAATCTCATTAACGGGATTGCGTTAGCTTTTGAGGGGGACGCGGTGTATTCTATGTATATTCGTCGTCACCTCATCCTCAAAGGCATGACCAAGCCCAATAAACTTCACCAAGAGGCCACCAAGTATGTCTCAGCCAAAGCTCAGGCTTGCCTGATTTCCCTTATGTTAGAGGAGCAAGTCCTGACGGAAAAAGAAGAAGAAATCTACAAACGTGGCCGCAATACCAATAGCCACACCAAGGCCAAAAATGCTGATGTGGTGACTTACCGTATGTCCACAGGTTTTGAAGCCGTGATGGGCTATCTCCATATGACTGAAAATTTGGAACGTCTTGAGAGCTTGATTTCGTGGTGCATCCAAAAAGTGGAGGGCTAGGACATGATGGCAAAAGAACTACAAGACTGGTTTCCTGAAGCTCAGATTTCAGACCAACCAGTAGAGAAAGAGGGCTATCTCACTCTCCCTTTAGCTTCTCAGCAGTGGATTTTGCTGGAGGAAGCTAGGCTCAGCGAGCGTGAAAAGCAGTTGGTTGCCCTTTTAACCCAGCAGGAGCAGGCTCGTTCGCTCAATCCTTGGTATTCTTTTCTGATTGAGGGCAAGGGACAAGTACCACAAGCTTTTAAAAAGATTCAGCTGGTTTACTGTCATCTTTCCTATTTTCAGCAGGAAAATCTATCCTCTTGGCTAGATATGATGCGGACCCTTTTTCCTAACTGTCAGACGGTGCTTCAGGTTGGGGCTCAGGATTATGTTTTCGTACTTCAACAAGATAAATACACCTCTGTACGAGCTATTTTAAGTGATACGATTGAAGCGGTTGAGTATGACTTTGGACTGCGTCTGTCAATCATGTTGGGCCAGGTTTGGTCTCAGACAGGCCATCAAGCCCTATCAGACTTGATTAAAGCAGAGCGCGATTTGTTTAAGACTTGGTGGCGTCAGGGTCACCAAGGTGTTCACACCTTTTCACAACTCTATCTTTGGAGTATGGGGGAAAGAATTGTGGACCTGAGAGTCATTAAAGAATGTCTACACCAGATGATTTTGGATCAAGACCAGATTCAGGAAATCATTCTCTCCCTTTGGGAAAATAGTGCAGTCCTAACTAAAACAGCCCAGCAACTCTATCTGCACCGCAATTCTCTCCAATACAAAATTGATAAATGGGAAGAATTGACAGGGCTTCAGTTGAAGGAATTGACTGATCTGACCTTATGTTATCAGTTGATTTTACCAGATGTTTTATAAAGTTTTGTGCAAGTTGCACAGAACTTTTTTGTTTTTTTGGTCACCTTGCCATAGAAATGTAAAGCGTTTTCATCTATAATAAAACTATCAAAAGACAAAAGGAGTTCACCTCATGGTAGAATTGAATCTTAAAAATATTTACAAAAAATATCCAAACAGCGAACACTACTCAGTTGAAGACTTCAACTTGGACATCAAAGACAAAGAATTTATCGTTTTCGTAGGTCCTTCAGGATGTGGTAAATCAACAACTCTTCGTATGATTGCTGGTCTTGAAGACATCACAGAAGGTACTGCATCTATCGATGGCGTGGTTGTCAACGACGTAGCTCCAAAAGACCGTGATATCGCCATGGTATTCCAAAACTACGCTCTTTACCCACACATGACTGTTTATGACAACATGGCTTTCGGTTTGAAATTGCGTAAATACAGCAAGGAAGACATCGACAAACGTGTACAAGAAGCAGCAGCAATCCTTGGATTGAAAGAATTCTTGGAACGTAAACCAGCTGACCTTTCAGGTGGTCAACGTCAACGTGTTGCCATGGGGCGTGCCATCGTCCGTGATGCAAAAGTATTCTTGATGGACGAACCTTTGTCAAACTTGGATGCCAAACTTCGTGTATCAATGCGTGCTGAAATCGCTAAAATCCACCGTCGTATCGGAGCTACAACTATCTACGTAACTCACGACCAAACAGAAGCGATGACACTTGCAGACCGTATCGTTATCATGTCAGCAACTAAGAACCCTGCTGGTACAGGTACTATCGGACGTGTGGAACAAATCGGTACTCCTCAAGAAGTTTACAAAAACCCAGTTAACAAATTCGTAGCAGGATTCATCGGAAGCCCAGCTATGAACTTCATCAACGTGCAATTGGTTGGTAGCGAAATTGTTTCTGACGGTTTCCGTTTGAAAGTTCCAGAAGGAGCATTGAAAGTTCTTCGTGAAAAAGGCTACGAAGGTAAAGAATTGATCTTCGGTATCCGTCCAGAAGATGTGAATGCAGAACCTGCTTTCCTTGAAACATTCCCAGAATCAGTTGTAAAAGCTACTATCTCAGTATCAGAATTGCTTGGTTCAGAATCTCACCTTTACTGCCAAGTTGGTAAAGATGAATTTGTTGCCAAAGTTGATGCTCGTGACTACTTGCAAACAGGTGCAACAGTTGAACTTGGATTTGACTTGAACAAAGCACACTTCTTCGATGTAGAAACTGAAAAAACAGTTTACTAAGATGAATAAAACTCAAAACACTGCTAGAAATCTGGCAGTGTTTTTTGAGATTGCGTAGAAAAAACTCCTGGGAAATTCCAGGAGAGTATGAGTGGTTATTTAAACTTGAATCCTTCGTAAATAAGCTCTGTTTTTGGATTTTGTTTCTTAATCTGTTTGGCAAGTGACTTCATCATAGAAAGAGGACCACACATATAGACGCTCGCATGTTCGGGTACTTCTTTTTGTTCAAAATTAAGATAGGCGTCTTTCCTACTGTCTACTAGATGGAGTTCAAAATTAGGATTTTTCTGAGCATAGTCATGGAGCAAATCTATATAAACTGCATTTTCCTCTCCACGGAAGCTATAGTAGAAGTGAACCTGTTTATCTAAAATAGGATGTTCACGGATGTAAGAGATGAAGGGGGTAATCCCAATACCTCCAGCAATCCAAACCTGATTTTCTCGTCCTTCTTCTATAATCATGTGCCCGTAAGCTCTGTCTACGCTTACTTTGCTGCCGACTTGAAGATTGTCATAGATATTCTTGGTATGGTCGCCTGAATTTTTAACAGTAAAGTAAAGAGTTTGACCATGACCTCCTGAGATAGAAAAGGGATGCGGAGCACTTTCAAAGCCTTCTTGGAAAATCTTTAGGAAGGCAAATTGTCCTGATTGATAGTCGAAAGGTCTGCTAAGATGGATTTGAATTTCTCTAGTATCGTGATTTAAGCGTTTGAGATTGGTAATTTTCCCTAGATAAGGGAAGCCAATCTTTTGATAAAGGAAGATGATATAAAAACCAGCCAGTAAACCTAAAAGGGCATAGCTACCAACAAGAAAACTTAGGAGGTTAAATGTGAGAAGGCGATTGCCCATCATCATGTAGACATGAAAGAGTCCGAAAATGTAGGCTAGATAAACCAGACGGTGAATCCATCTCCAAGCTTCGTATTGGATGTATTTGCCTAAATAGGCGACAAGGATGATACTGACAAAATATAGATGGCAAGGTTGCCAAACTGAGCAGCTAAACGAGAGCCCCACAAACCGCCCATACTAAAGTTATGAAAGATTAGTAGGATGATGGAGAGAAAGGCTGTGAATTTGTGGACAGTGTAGACCTTCTCCAAACCGTGAAACCAGCTTTCTAGTAGGGGGGGAGACGAGTGGCTAGGATAAAAGTCAGAGATAGGCTTGTTAAAGCTAGTCCTGGAATAGTGAATTGGGGAGAAGTGTTCATCCAAGCAAAAAGAGTCAAGATAAAACTAGCTATGATAAAGAGTATTCCTTTGATTGATTTCATAGAAAATTCCATTTCATTTAGATTTTAATTTGTTGTAAACAAATTTGTTACATTTTATCATAGAAAAAGTATGGTGTCAAATTGAGGTCTATAAATATCTACTATCATCAAAAAACTCTCCAATTTAACTGGAGAGTGGCTGTTTATTCTGCAGCTTGTTGCCAACGTTTTGCTAGCATATGAGACAGGCTCGAAATTGCTAGGTTGAAGCTGAAGTAGATGAGGGCAATCAGGATATAAAGACTGAAGACCTGCTCTGGTTCGAAATAACGGCCCATGAGAATTTGGCTTGCTCCAAAGAGTTCTTGTAGGGCGATAACAGAGTAGAGAAGACTGGTATCCTTAATTACGGTTACAAACTGAGAAATGATGGCTGGCAACATTTTGCGAATGGCTTGCGGGAGAATGATGTGGTAGAGGATTTGGGCTGAGGTAAATCCTTGCGACATTCCTGCTTCGTACTGTCCCTTGTCCACGGCATTGAGACCGCCTCGGATAATCTCAGCCAAGGCTGCTGAGGTAAAGAGGGTAAATGCAGTGATTCCTGCTGGTGTGGATTTCATCTTGAAAACCAAAAAGATGGTGAAAATCCAGAGGAGGTTGGGAACGTTACGCACAAACTCGATGTAAATGCTGGAAATGATGCGCAAGATAGGATTTTTCCCATTTCTCATGACTGCTAGAACTGTACCGATAAGTGTAGCGAGGACGATGGCAATCAGAGAAATGTAGAGGGTCAAGCCAAATCCTTTAAAGATAAATACTAGGTTATCTGGGGTCAAAACTTCTAAAATGGATTCCATAGTAACCTCCTAAAGTGAATAGGCTTTTTTGTTGGCTTGCTCCATCTTGCGACCAAACTGGGCAACAGGAAAGCAAAGAGAAAAGTAGAGAAGGGCAGCACCTAAAAATGCTGGAATGTAGTTTCCGTTAAGTGCCGACCAAGACTTGGTCACAAACATCAAGTCCACTCCAGAGATAATAGCGACTGTAGAAGTGTTTTTGATGAGGTTAACAATTTGGTTGGTCAAAGGAGGGAGAATGATACGAAAGGCCTGAGGCAAGATAATCAAACGCATAGCACTGATATAGGTAAAACCTTGCGACAAGGCGGCCTCCATCTGACCGCTAGGAATAGACTGAATACCTGAACGAATCACTTCAGCGATATAGGCGCCGTGATAGAGTCCCACGCAGAGTACAGCTGTCCAATAAATCGGAATCATGATGGTGTGGTCACTGATAAGAGGTAGGCCATAAAAAACGATAACAAACTGCACCAAGAGGGGAGTGTTTTGGTAAAACTCCACAAAGATGCGAGCTAAAATGCGCAAAATTGGACGTTTGCTGGTTGACATGGCTCCAAAGAAGATGCCCAAAACCATGGCGAGGATAAAGGATCCAATCGCTAGGGCAAGGGTGAAGAGGAAACCATTGAAAAATTGTCCAAAATCCTGAAAATAGGCTGTCCAAGATGATAAATCTGTCATGGGGTGTCCTCCTTAATCTGCGGTATGGCTAGATGGTTTGAGCTTGTAACGGTCATAAAGTTTCTGCAAACTACCATCCTTGCTCCATTTAGTAACCAAGTTATCAAGATAGTCGTTGAGCTCGGTATTTGATTTCTTGGTAACGATACCGTAGTCAGATGGCTTGAAACTATCATCTAGTAGTTCTGTCCGCTTACTGATGTAGCCAGATAGGATAGAACGGTCAACGGAAAAGGCATCGATACGATGAGCGTGTAGGGAAGTAATCAATTCTGGATAGGAACCAAGTTCGACGAATTTAAAGGTCAAGCCTTTCTTTTTACCCAGTTCAGTAATCAGGCGTTGGGTGATGGAACCTTGGGCGACTCCGATGGTTTTGCCGTTTAGGTCCTCAATCTTTTTGATTTTGGCAGATTTATTGACCAAAAAGCCAGAAGCATCTGTGTAGTAAGGGCTGGTGAAGTTGTAGAGTTTTTTTCGTTCGTCCGTGATGGTAAAGGTTGCGATATCCATATCGACCTGTTCATTGTCTAGAAGGGGACCTCGAGTTTGTGCTGTAACCGGCACATAACGAACCTTGACCTTGAGCTCATCAGCTACCATCTTGGCCAGGTCAGTTTCGATACCAGAAAAGGTCCCTGTCTTGGGATCCTTGTAACCGAAATTGGGAACGTCTTGTTTGACACCAACAACCAGCTCGCCTCTCTTTTGAATGTCTGCGACACTGGTATCAGCCTGGACTGGTTTTGCAGCAGCAAGGCCGAAAAGGCTAATCAATATTGCGGATAAAAAAAATTTCTTTTTCATAGGCGCCTCCTTATTTGACTTTGTCACTTTCGTGGTTGATGATTTTGCTGAGGAATTGTTGGGCACGAGGTTCGCTTGGATTGTCGAAAAAGTCATCGACATCGGTCGTATCTACCAAAACTTCCCCGTCAGCCATAAAGATGATGCGGTCAGCAACTTCACGGGCAAAGCCCATTTCATGAGTAACGACAATCATATTCATACCATCGTGGGCCAATTTTTGCATAACTGCCAGAACGTCTCCGATGGTTTCAGGGTCAAGGGCAGATGTTGGCTCATCAAAGAGGAGGAGTTCAGGATGCATGGCAAGACCACGAGCAATGGCGATTCGTTGTTTTTGTCCACCGGATAGCATGGCTGGATAAGAATCTTTCTTGTCCCACATATTTACAAATTCCAGATATTTTTGGGCTGTCTTTTCAGCTTCTTTTTTATCAATTCCTAGAACTTTTATAGGTGCAAGTGTTACGTTTTCTAACACTGTTTTGTGAGGGTAGAGGTTAAAATGTTGGAAAACCATGCCAACTTCCTTGCGAAGAGGCACTAAATCTTTCTGGCTGGCACCAGCAACTTGGTGGCTATTGACTAGAAGACTTCCCTTGTCGACAGCCTCTAAACCATTGATGGTACGGATAAGAGTGGATTTCCCAGAACCAGATGGTCCGAGGAGGACAACGACTTGTCCTTTTTCAAAACGGAGATTGATGTCGCGGAGTGCGTGATAGTCTCCGTAATATTTTTCGACGTGTTCAAATTCTACTAAAGCCATAAGGAATCTCCTTTGTGTTAGATTTTATAACATGATTCTACACCAAAAAAATTGTCTTGTCAAATCATATCTGAAAAAATTCACTAAAATTTTATAAAAAGCAATCTGGATAGAGAAAACGTCTAAATCATGTTATAATGAAGCAATAGAATTCTTAGAAAGAGTGGATGTCTTTTTGATAACACCTACTTATGAATGGCAGTTTGCCCCGCAGGTTGAAGATGCGGATTTTACAAAGATAGCCAAGAAGGCTGGACTGGATCCTGAGGTGGCTCGGTTATTATTAGAGAGAGGGATTCAGGATGAAGAAAGTCTGAAGAAGTTTTTAGAACCTTCCTTGGAGGACTTGCATGACCCTTATCTACTCCATGATATGGACAAGGCAGTGGCTCGTATTCGTCAGGCCATTGAAGAAGGGGAAAATATTCTCGTTTATGGAGACTATGATGCGGATGGTATGACCTCGGCTTCGATTGTGAAGGAAAGTTTGGAACAGCTTGGTGCCGAGTGCCGTGTTTATCTGCCCAATCGTTTTACAGATGGCTATGGTCCAAATGCCAGTGTCTATAAATACTTTATCGAGCAAGAGGGAATTTCCTTGATTGTGACAGTGGATAATGGAGTTGCTGGTCACGAGGCCATCGAATTGGCCCAGTCTATGGGAGTAGATGTCATTGTGACTGACCACCATTCCATGCCTGAAACCTTGCCAGATGCCTATGCCATCGTTCATCCTGAGCATCCAGATGCGGACTATCCTTTCAAATATTTGGCTGGTTGCGGAGTGGCATTCAAGCTGGCTTGTGCCCTTTTGGAAGAAGTACAAGTGGAATTGCTTGATTTGGTCGCTATCGGAACCATTGCAGATATGGTGAGTTTGACGGATGAAAATCGTATCTTGGTTCAATATGGTCTAGAAATGTTGGGGCATACTCAGCGCATCGGTCTGCAAGAAATGCTAGACATGGCTGGGATTGCTGCCAACGAAGTAACAGAAGAAACGATTGGTTTCCAGATTGCCCCTCGTTTAAATGCCTTGGGGCGCTTGGATGATCCCAATCCAGCTATTGATTTGCTGACTGGCTTTGACGACGAAGAAGCGCACGAGATTGCCCTTATGATTCACCAAAAAAATGAAGAGCGTAAGGAAATCGTTCAGTCAATCTATGAAGAAGCTAAGACCATGGTGGATCCTGAGAAGAAGGTTCAGGTCTTGGCCAAGGAAGGCTGGAATCCTGGGGTTCTAGGAATCGTGGCTGGTCGTTTGTTGGAAGAATTGGGACAGACAGTCATCGTTCTTAATATAGAAGACGGTCGTGCCAAGGGCAGTGCTCGTAGTGTGGAAGCGGTCGATATTTTTGAAGCTTTGGATCCTCATCGAGACCTCTTTATCGCCTTTGGAGGCCATGCTGGCGCAGCAGGAATGACGCTGGAAGTTGAGAAACTTTCAGATTTATCTCAGGTTTTGGAAGATTATGTCCGTGAAAAAGGTGCAGATGCTAGTGGCAAGAATAAGTTAAACCTAGATGAAGAGTTGAATTTAGAGACTTTGAGTCTTGAAACAGTCAAGAACTTTGAGCGCTTGGCACCTTTTGGGATGGACAATCAGAAACCTGTCTTTTATATCAAGGATTTTCAGGTCGAAAGTGCCCGTACCATGGGGGCAGGCAATGCCCATCTCAAGCTAAAAATTTCCAAAGGTGAATCTAGTTTTGAGGTGGTCGCTTTTGGTCAAGGGAAAAGGGCGACTGAATTCTCACAGACCAAGCAATTGGAATTGGCAGTGACTCTCTCTGTCAACCAATGGAATGGCCAAACTGCCCTCCAGTTGATGATGGTGGATGCGCGTGTGGAGGGGGTTCAGCTCTTTAACATTCGTGGAAAGAATGCCACCTTGCCAGAGGGAGTTCCAGTCTTGGATTTTGCTGGAGAAGTGCCAGATTTAGCGACTAGTGACTCGGTTGTTGTAAAAACCATTCCTGAGGATATGACCCTGCTGAAAACCATTTTTCAGGAACAGAATTTCTCTGCTGTCTATTTCAAAAATGATATTGACAAGGCCTACTATCTAACAGGTTATGGGACTAGAGAGCAGTTTGCCAAATTGTACAAGACCATCTACCAGTTTCCAGAGTTTGATATTCGCTACAAGCTGAAAGACTTGGCTACTTATCTCAATATTCAACAAATCTTGCTGGTCAAAATGATTCAAATATTTGAAGAATTAGGTTTTGTGGTAATCAAAGATGGGGTTATGACAGTCAATAAAGAAGCGCCAAAGAGAGAGATAGGAGAAAGTCAGATTTACCAAAATCTCAAACAAACCGTCAAAGACCAAGAAATGATGGCGCTGGGTACCGTGCAAGAAATTTATGACTTTTTAATGGAAAAAGAGTAGATCATAGGAAAGAGTTGGGAAACCAGCTCTTTTTTGAAAACAAATCTTCATTTTGAAAATCATCAAAAAAATGGTATAATGTTAGGAAAAGATTCGGCTAAAAGTAATAGTGCTTTTAGAATAAAAGGGAAAGTAACCCTATAATCAAGATAAACTAAGCTTTCGGAGGAAAAATGAGTAATATAAGTTTAACAACACTTGGTGGTGTGCGTGAAAATGGGAAAAATATGTATATCGCTGAAATCGATGGATCTATTTTCGTTTTGGATGCAGGTCTGAAATACCCTGAAAACGAACAACTAGGGGTGGACGTAGTTATTCCAAATATGGACTACCTTTTTGAAAATAGCGACCGTATCGCTGGCGTCTTCTTGACCCATGGACATGCAGATGCTATTGGTGCTCTGCCTTATCTCTTGGCTGAAGCCAAGGTACCTGTATTTGGCTCTGAGTTGACCATTGAGTTGGCAAAACTCTTTGTCAAAGGGAATGACACAGTTAAGAAATTTAATGATTTCCATGTCATTGATGAGGATACGGAGATAGATTTTGGAGGGACTGTGGTGTCCTTCTTCCGTACGACCCACTCTATCCCAGAAAGTCTGGGTGTTGTCTTGAAGACAGCTGAAGGAAGTATCGTTTATACAGGTGACTTCAAATTTGACCAGACAGCTAGTGAATCCTATGCGACAGACTTCGCTCGTTTGGCAGAAATCGGTCGTGATGGAGTTCTGGCTCTTCTTAGCGATTCAGCCAATGCAGATAGCAATATCCAAGTGGCTAGTGAAAGTGAAGTTGGGGATGAAATCACTCAAACCATTTCTGATTGGGATGGACGTATCATTGTTGCAGCAGTAGCCAGCAACCTCTCTCGTATCCAGCAGGTGTTTGACGCTGCGGATGAAACAGGCCGTCGTGTGGTTTTGACAGGATTCGATATTGAAAATATCGTCCGCACTGCTATTCGTCTTAAGAAATTGTCTCTAGCTAACGAGAGTCTTTTGATTAAGCCAAAAGATATGTCTCGCTTTGAAGACCATGAGTTGATTATCCTTGAGACAGGTCGTATGGGTGAGCCTATCAACGGTCTTCGCAAGATGTCGATTGGTCGCCACCGTTATGTGGAAATCAAGGACGGTGACTTAGTATATATCGTAACGACTCCGTCTATCGCCAAGGAAGCAGTCATGGCGCGTGTGGAAAATATGATTTATCAAGCTGGAGGGGTTGTCAAACTGATCACTCAAAGCTTGCGTGTGTCAGGGCACGGAAATGCGCGTGACTTGCAATTGATGATTAATCTCTTGCAACCTAAGTATCTCTTCCCAATTCAAGGGGAATATCGTGAGTTAGATGCTCATGCTAAGGCTGCTATGGCAGTTGGAATGTTGCCAGAACGCATTTTCATCCCTAAAAAGGGAACCAGCATGGCTTATGAGAATGGAGATTTTGTCCCAGCTGGAGCTGTTTCAGCAGGGGATGTCTTGATTGACGGGAATGCCATCGGTGATGTTGGTAATGTAGTTCTTCGTGACCGTAAGGTCTTGTCAGAGGACGGTATTTTCATCGTAGCAATTACCGTTAACCGTCGTGAGAAGAAAATTGTGGCCAAGGCTCGTGTTCACACGCGTGGATTTGTTTATCTCAAGAAGAGTCGCGATATTCTCCGTGAAAGTTCAGAATTGATTAACCAAACGGTAGAAGACTATCTTCAAGGAGATGACTTTGACTGGGCAGATCTTAAAGGGAAGGTTCGGGATAATTTGACTAAGTATCTCTTTGACCAGACTAAGCGTCGTCCAGCTATTTTACCAGTAGTCATGGAAGCAAAATAATTGTTGAAATAAACAGAGGGAAAGTCGAGTTTCGGCTTTTTCTTATAGAAAAATAGAGGAAAAAATTATGGCAGTAATGAAAATCGAGTATTACTCACAAGTTTTGGATATGGAGTGGGGAGTGAATGTCCTCTATCCTGATGCCAATCGAGTGGAAGAACCAGATTGTAAAGACATTCCAGTCTTGTACCTCTTGCACGGGATGTCTGGTAACCATAATAGCTGGCTCAAGCGGACCAACGTAGAACGCTTGCTTCGAGGAACCAATCTCATCGTCGTCATGCCCAATACCAGCAACGGTTGGTACACTGATACCCAGTATGGTTTTGACTATTACACAGCTCTAGCAGAGGAATTGCCACAGGTTTTGAAACGCTTCTTCCCTAATATGACCAGCAAGCGTGAAAAGACCTTTATCGCTGGTCTCTCTATGGGAGGCTATGGCTGTTTCAAATTGGCTCTTGCTACAAATCGTTTTTCTCACGCAGCTAGCTTTTCAGGTGCTCTTAGTTTTCAAGATTTTTCTCCTGAAAGCCAAAATCTGGGAACACCGGCTTATTGGAGGGGTGTGTTTGGGGAGATTAAAGATTGGACAGCTAGCACCTATTCTCTAGAAAGTCTGGCTAAAAAATCGGATAAAAAGACCAAACTTTGGGCTTGGTGTGGCGAGCAGGATTTCTTGTACGAAGCCAATAATCTAACAGTGAATAATCTCAAAAAACTGGGATTTGATGTGACCTATAGCCATAACGCTGGAACTCACGAGTGGTATTATTGGGAAAAACAATTGGAACGGTTTCTAGCAAGCCTACCAATTGATTTCAAATTAGAAGAGAGATTGACTTAGTTTGAACTTCAGCATAGGGGGAGTAGAACTAAAATAAAATATGTTTTCACTAGACTTTTCAAGCGAAAGTAGTAGAATAGTAATAAGATACTGGATGAAAGATAGTAGGAAATGTACCGTTATCAAATTGGCATTCCCGCATTAGAATATGATCAGTTTGTCAAAGACCATGAATTAGGCAATGTATTACAAAGTAGTGCTTGGGAAGAAGTTAAGTCTGATTGGCAACATGAGAAGTTTGGTGTTTACAGGGAAGAAAAATTACTGGCGACAGCTAGTATTTTGATTAGAACTCTTCCGCTAGGCTATAAAATGTTTTACGTCCCAAGAGGACCCATATTGGATTATGGAGATACAGAACTCTTGAGTTTTGTCATTCAGTCCATTAAGTCTTATGCTCGCAGTAAGAGAGCTATTTTTGTGACTTTTGACCCAAGTATTTGCCTATCGCAAAGTTCAATCAAGCATGAAAAAATAGAATATCCTGAAAATATGGCTATTATTGAAAATTTGCAAAGAATGGGAGTAAGGTGGTCAGGAAAGACCGATGGAATGGGAGATACCATTCAGCCTCGTATTCAGGCAAAAGTATACAAGGAAAATTTTACAGAAGATAAACTTTGCAAGTCAACAAAACAAGCTATTCGATCCGCTCGAAATAAGGGTGTAGAGATTCAGATTGGTAGAGATGAATTGTTAGAATCTTTCTCGTTTTTGATGAAAAAAACTGAGAAGCGAAAAGATATCCATTTGAGGAATGAAGCCTATTATAAAAAATTGTTAGATAATTTTAAGGACAAGGCCTATATCACCTTGGCAACCTTGGATGTTTCTAAACGTTCGCAAGAATTAGAAGAACAGTTAGCGAAAAACAGAGCCTTGGAAGAGACCTTTACTGAGTCGACTCGAACTTCAAAAGTAGAAGCGCAGAAGAAGGAAAAAGAACGTTTGTTAGAGGAATTGACTTTCCTGCAGGAATATATGGATGCAGGTCAAGCAAGAGTTCCTTTAGCAGCTACCTTGACTTTAGAATTCGGACAAACTTCTGTCAATCTATACGCAGGAATGGATGAAGATTTTAGACGTTATAAAGCTCCTATTTTGACTTGGTATGAGACAGCTCGATATTCCTTTGAACGTGGCATTTTATGGCAAAATTTAGGAGGCGTCGAGAATGCTTTAGATGGTGGACTCTATCGTTTTAAAGCTAATTTTAATCCAACGATCGAAGAATACTTGGGTGAATTTACAATGCCTACCCATCCTCTCTATCCTCTGTTAAGACTTGCTCTTGATTTCCGTAAAACATTAAGAAAAAAACATAGAAAGTAAGTATATGGCACTAATTACACTCACGAAAGAAGAGTTTCAGGCTTATTCTGATCAGGTTTCTTCTCGTTCCTTTATGCAATCGGTCCAGATGGGGGACTTGTTAGAAAAAAGAGGAGCTCGAATTGTTTATCTAGCTTTGAAACAAGAAGGAGAAATTCAAGTTGCAGCTCTGGTTTATAGCTTGCCCATGCTGGGTGGTCTGCATATGGAGCTCAATTCGGGGCCGATTTATACCCAACAAGATGCTCTTCCAGTTTTTTATGCGGAGTTAAAAGAATATGCCAAGCAAAATGGTGTATTAGAGTTGCTTGTAAAACCTTATGAAACTTATCAAACTTTTGATAGCCAAGGTAATCCAATAGATGCTGAGAAAAAAAGTATTATTCAAGGTTTAACTGATTTAGGTTATCAATTTGATGGATTGACGACAGGGTATCCTAATGGAGAAGTCAGCTGGCATTACATCAAAGATTTGCAAGATTATGATGCTGTTTCCTTATTGAAATCTTTTAATAAAAATAGTATTCGCAACATTCAATCAGCCTTTGATTTTAATATTCTTATTCGCAATGCAGAACGGGAAGAAATTCCAACATTCAAAAAAATTATCGAAGAAACAGGTAAAAGACAAGGTTTTGAGGATAAGAATTTAGATTATTACATGAAATTGTATGATATGTTTGGAGATAAGGCGGATTTCCTAATTGCTGAAGTCAATCCGCAACAGTCTATAGATGCTTTAAATGTGAAGATGGCTAGTCTTGACAAGAAGTCGAAACAATTTCACCAGCAATACCAAGCTTTGCAAAAGAAAAAAGATTTTCTAACTAGTTTGGATAGTGAGTCTGGCAATGTTGCTCTAGCTTGTGCTTTAATAATCTACACAAATACAGAGGCAACCTACTTATTTGGGGGGTCGTACGCAGAGTATCAGAAGTTTTCAGCTCCATTTTTACTTCAATATCATGCGATGAAGCAGACAATGCAACGAAATATCCATCAATACAACTTCCTAGGGATTCAAGGGATTTTTGATGGAAGTGATGGTGTTTTGCGTTTTAAACAGAATTTTAATGGCTATATTGTACGCAAAGCAGGTACTTTCCGTTATCATCCATCGCCTTTAAAATACAAAGCTATCCAGTTACTCAAAAAAATAGTAGGACGTTAAGATGAAAAAGCCAGTATTTAGCTTTCTTTCAGCTTCTTTTAGTAAAATAAAGTTTATTTGCTAGAAAGGTGGAGAGATATGCGTTGGCTTTTTCGTTTGATAGGGGCTTTCTTTTCTTTTGTTTTGCGTTTGTTTTGGCGCCTGGTTTGGATTGTTTTGCTTTTATGCACTCTTGCTTTTGGATTTCTCTGGTATCTGAACGGGGATTTTCAAGAAGCGCTAAAGCAAGCAGAGCGGTCAGTAAAAATTGGTCAACAAAGCATCAACCAATGGGAAAGAACAGGGCAACTGCCTAAGTTGAACCAGACAGATAGCCACCAGCATTCTGAAGGAAGATGGCCACAGGCTTCTGCTCGTATTTACTTGGATCCCCAGATGGATTCACGCTTTCAAGAGGCTTATGTAGAAGCGATTCAGAATTGGAATCAAACTGGTGCTTTTAACTTTGAAATTGTCACCGAGTCCAGTAAGGCAGATATTATGGCTACGGAGATGAATGACGGAGGCACTCCTGTGGCAGGAGAGGCGGAAAGTCAGAGCAATCTCTTAACGGGGCAATTCTTGTCTGTCACGGTGCGGTTGAATCACTATTATCTGTCCAATCCTAACTATGGCTATTCCTTTGAGCGTATTGTCCATACGGCAGAACATGAGTTGGGGCATGCAATTGGCTTGGACCATACAGATGAGAAGTCTGTGATGCAACCTGCAGGTTCCTTTTATGGTATCCAGGAAGAGGATGTTGAAAGACTTCGAAAATTATATGAGACCAATGAGTAGGGAACAATCTTTCCCTACTTTTTTGCTATAATGGAATTATGAACAACTTGATTAAATCAAAACTAGAGCTCTTGCCGACCAGCCCTGGTTGCTACATTCACAAGGATAAAAACGGCACTATTATCTATGTAGGAAAGGCTAAAAATCTGCGTAACCGCGTGAGGTCCTATTTCCGAGGGAGTCACGATACCAAGACAGAGGCCTTGGTATCTGAAATTGTGGATTTTGAATTTATTGTTACGGAGTCTAATATTGAGGCACTTCTCCTAGAAATCAACCTGATTAAGGAAAACAAGCCCAAGTACAATATCATGCTCAAGGATGACAAGTCCTATCCTTTCATCAAAATCACCCATGAACGCTATCCTCGCTTGATTATCACTCGTCAGGTCAAAAAGGACGGAGGTCTCTACTTTGGACCTTATCCAGATGTGGGGGCAGCCAATGAAATCAAGCGATTGCTGGATCGGATTTTCCCTTTTCGCAAGTGTACGAATCCACCATCTAAGGTCTGTTTTTACTACCATATCGGTCAATGTATGGCCCACACCATCTGTAAGAAGGATGAGGACTATTTCAAGTCTATGGCTCAGGAGGTTTCTGATTTCCTAAAAGGGCAGGATGATCAAATTATCGATGACCTCAAGGGCAAGATGGCAGCGGCAGCTCAGACTATGGAATTTGAACGTGCAGCGGAATACCGTGATCTGATTCAGGCCATTGGAACGCTTCGAACCAAGCAACGGATCATGGCTAAGGATCTCCAAAATCGGGATGTCTTTGGCTACTATGTGGATAAGGGTTGGATGTGTGTCCAGGTTTTCTTTGTCCGTCAGGGCAAGCTCATTGAGCGAGACGTTAATCTTTTCCCCTACTACAATGATCCGGATGAGGATTTCTTGACCTATGTAGGACAATTTTATCAAGAAAAATCTCATCTAGTTCCTAATGAGGTGCTGATTCCGCAGGATATTGACGAAGAAGCTGTCAAGGCTTTGGTAGACACCAAGATTCTTAAGCCTCAGCGTGGAGAGAAAAAGCAACTGGTCAATTTGGCTATAAAGAATGCTCGAGTCAGTCTAGAGCAGAAGTTCAACCTGCTAGAAAAATCAGTCGAAAAGACCCAAGGGGCTATTGAAAATCTAGGACGTTTGCTCCAAATCCCGACACCAGTTCGTATCGAATCCTTCGATAACTCTAACATCATGGGGACCAGTCCTGTTTCGGCTATGGTGGTCTTTGTCAACGGCAAACCTAGTAAGAAGGATTATCGTAAGTATAAAATCAAGACTGTCGTTGGGCCAGACGACTATGCCAGTATGAGAGAAGTCATTCGCAGGCGCTATGGCCGAGTTCAACGTGATGGTTTAACCCCGCCAGATTTGATTGTGATTGATGGAGGACAAGGGCAAGTCAATATTGCCAAGCAAGTCATCCAAGAGGAGCTAGGCTTGGATATTCCAATTGCAGGTTTGCAAAAGAATGACAAGCACCAAACCCATGAATTGCTTTTTGGAGATCCGCTTGAGGTGGTGGAGTTATCTCGTAATTCTCAGGAATTTTTCCTCCTCCAACGCATCCAAGATGAGGTGCACCGCTTTGCCATTACTTTCCACCGCCAACTGCGCTCCAAAAATTCCTTTTCATCACAATTGGATGGCATTGACGGCCTGGGACCTAAACGCAAGCAAAATCTCATGAAGCATTTCAAATCTCTAACTAAAATCAAGGAAGCCAGTGTGGATGAGATTGTCGAAGTCGGTGTGCCTAGAGCAGTCGCAGAAGCAGTGCAGAGGAAGTTGAACCCGCAGGAAGAAGTGGAATTGGCTCAAGTTGCGGAAGAAAAAGTAGATTATCAAACAGAAGGAGACCATCATGAACCATAAAATCGCAATTTTATCAGATATTCATGGCAATGCGACGGCGCTAGAAGCAGTGATTGCAGATGCTAAAAATCAAGGAGTCAGTGAATACTGGCTTCTGGGAGATATTTTTCTTCCTGGTCCAGGCGCAAATGACTTAGTCGCCCTGCTAAAGGACCTTCCTATCACAGCCAGTGTTCGAGGCAATTGGGATGATCGTATCCTTGAGGCCTTGGATGGTGAATATGGTTTGGAACATCCGAAAGAAATCCAGTCAATGCGCATGACCCAGTTTTTGATGGAGCGAATGGATCCTGCAACGATTGTCTGGCTACGAAGCTTGCCTTTGCTGGAAAAGAAAGAAATTGACGGATTACGCTTTTCTATCTCTCATAATTTGCCAAATAAGAACTATGGTGGCGACTTGCTAGTTGAGAATGATATAGAGAAATTTGACCAACTCCTAGATGAGGAAACTGACGTGGCAGTCTATGGTCATGTTCACAAGCAGTTGCTTCGTTATGGCAGTCAAGGGCAACAAATCATCAATCCAGGGTCGATTGGCATGCCCTATTTTAATTGGGAGGCGTTAAAAAATCACCGTGCCCAGTATGCCGTGATAGAAGTTGAAGATGGGGAATTGGTAAATATCCTATTTCGTAAAGTTGCTTATGATTACGAGGCTGAGTTAGAATTGGCCAAGTCCAAGGGGCTTCCCTTTATCGAAATGTATGAAGAATTACGTCGTGAAGATAACTATCAGGGACACAATCAGGAACTTTTAGCCAGCTTAATAGATAAGCATGGGTATGCAGAGGATGTGAAGAAATTCTTGGAGGCTATAAAGTCAGAATATAAGATAGACTAGTTTCTTTAAGTAACTGAAAATTAATTGGAACTGGATGATGGGATTCCTGATTTAAATGGTTTTCTTCATTCGGTTGCTTATCCTTGTTCCAGTTTGTTTCTATGAAAAATCTCTGCAAGCTCTTTCAAATTATGGTAGAATGGAAGCAGTAGAATTAGAAAAGGAAATCGATTATGAAATTTCTTGAATTAAATAAAAAACGTCATGCGACTAAGCATTTCACTGATAAGCCAGTTGATCCAAAAGATGTGCGTACGGCTATCGAAATTGCAACCTTGGCACCAAGTGCCCACAACAGCCAACCTTGGAAATTTGTGGTGGTGCGTGAGAAAAATGCCGAACTAGCAAAATTGGCTTACGGTTCAAACTTTGAACAGGTATCATCAGCGCCTGTAACTATTGCCTTGTTTACAGACACAGATTTGGCTAAACGTGCTCGTAAGATTGCCCGAGTTGGTGGTGCTAATAACTTTTCTGAAGAGCAACTTCAATATTTTATGAAGAATTTACCTGCGGAATTTGCCCGTTACAATGAACAACAAGTAAGCGACTACTTAGCCCTCAATGCAGGTTTGGTTGCTATGAACTTGGTTCTCGCTCTTACAGACCAAGGAATCGGATCAAATTTGATCCTTGGATTTGACAAATCAAAAGTCAATGAGGTTTTGGAAATTGAAGACCGTTTCCGCCCAGAACTTTTGATTACAGTGGGTTACACAGACGAGAAATTGGAACCAAGCTACCGCTTGCCAGTAGATGAAATCATCGAGAAAAGATAGAAAGAAGATAATATGACAGCAATTGATTTTACAGCAGAAGTAGAAAAACGCAAAGAAGACCTCTTGGCTGACTTGTTTAGCCTTTTGGAAATCAACTCAGAATGTGATGACAGCAAGGTTGATGCTGAACATCCATTTGGACCTGGTCCAGTAAAAGCTTTGGAGAAATTCCTTGAAATCGCAGAGCGTGATGGCTACCCAACTAAAAATGTTGATAACTACGCAGGACACTTCGAGTTTGGTGATGGAGAAGAAGTTCTCGGAATCTTTGCCCACATGGACGTGGTGCCAGCTGGTAGCGGTTGGGACACAGACCCTTACACACCGACTATCAAAGACGGTCGCCTTTATGCGCGTGGGGCTTCGGATGACAAGGGACCTACAACAGCTTGTTACTATGGTTTGAAAATCATCAAAGAATTGGGCCTTCCAACTTCTAAGAAAGTTCGTTTCATCGTTGGAACAGACGAAGAATCAGGCTGGGCAGACATGGACTACTACTTCAAGCACGTAGGACTTGCGAAACCAGACTTCGGTTTCTCTCCAGACGCTGAATTCCCTATCATCAATGGTGAAAAAGGAAATATTACTGAATATCTCCACTTTGCAGGAGAAAACAATGGAGCCGCTCGTCTTCACAGCTTCACAGGTGGTTTACGTGAAAATATGGTACCAGAATCAGCAACAGCAGTCGTTTCAGGTGATTTGACTGACTTGCAAGGGAAACTAGATGCCTTTGTTGCAGAACACAAACTTAGAGGAGAACTCCAAGAAGAAGCTGGTCAATACAAGGTGACGATCATTGGTAAATCAGCCCACGGTGCTATGCCTGCTTCAGGTGTTAATGGTGCGACTTACCTAGCCCTCTTCCTCAGCCAGTTTGACTTTGCTGGTCCAGCCAAAGACTACCTTGACATCGCTGGTGAAATTCTCTTGAACGACCATGAGGGTGAAAATCTCAAGATTGCTCATGTGGATGAAAAGATGGGTGCTCTTTCTATGAATGCAGGCGTCTTCCGCTTCGATGAAACAAGTGCTGACAATACCATTGCCCTTAATATCCGCTATCCAAAAGGAACAAGTCCAGAACAAATCAAGTCAATCCTTGAAAACTTGCCAGTTGCTTCTGTTAGCCTTTCTGAACATGGTCATACGCCTCACTATGTGCCAATGGAAGATCCACTTGTGCAAACCTTGTTGAATGTTTATGAAAAACAAACAGGCCTTAAAGGTCACGAGCAAGTCATCGGTGGTGGAACCTTTGGTCGCTTGCTAGAACGAGGTGTTGCCTATGGTGCCATGTTCCCAGACTCAATTGACACCATGCACCAAGCCAATGAATTTATCGCCTTGGATGATCTCTTCCGAGCAGCAGCAATCTATGCCGAAGCTATTTACGAATTGATCAAATAAAACGATAGAAGTCTGAGATTGTATGCTTAGACTTCTTTTTGGAGGGAAAGTAGATGTCTCAAATTGAAAGAATCAAGCAGGCTATTATGTCAGATCCACAGAATGCCAGCTATACAGAGCGTGGCATTGAGCCTCTCTTTGCAGCGCCAAAGACTGCTCGCATCAATATCATCGGTCAGGCACCTGGACTTAAAACCCAAGAAGCAGGCCTTTACTGGAAAGATAAGAGTGGTGACCGCTTGCGCGACTGGCTAGGTGTGGATGAAGATACCTTTTACAATTCAGGATATTTTGCTGTTCTGCCTATGGATTTCTACTTTCCAGGGCATGGCAAGTCAGGTGATTTACCACCGAGAACTGGCTTTGCTGAAAAATGGCATCCACAGCTCTTGCAAGAATTACCAGATATTCAATTGACCCTCTTGATTGGGCAATATGCCCAGGCCTACTATTTACAGGAGAAAGTCAGTGGCAAGGTGACAGAACGGGTAAAACACTACCAGAACTACTTGCCAACCTATTTTCCACTAGTTCATCCCTCACCGCGAAATCAAATCTGGATGGCTAAAAATCCTTGGTTTGAGTCAGAAGTGGTGCCGGATTTGAAAAAAAGAATTAAAACTATTTTAGGAGAAAAAGAATGAAAGAAATTTCTTTTGACGCATTTTACCAGCTTTACCAAAACGACCAACTTTCTTTAGTGGACGTGAGAGAAGTGGATGAGTTTGAAGCTCTTCATTTAGAAGGTGCTCAGAATCTTCCTCTGAGTCAATTGGCTGATAGCTATAATCAGTTGGACAAGGACCAGTTACATTATGTTATTTGTAAATCTGGAATGAGATCGGCGCGCTCTTGCCAATTCTTATCAGAACAAGGTTATGAGGTTATCAATGTCCAAGGTGGCATGATGGCCTTTGAAGAACTTTAATACTCAATGAAAATCAAAGAGCAAACTAGGAAGCTAGCCGCAGGCTGTACTTGAGTACGGCAAGGTGAAGCTGACGTGGTTTGAAGAGATTTTCGAAGAGTATAAACAGTAGAATTTTCTCCTACTTAGTGTGATCTTGGTAGGAGAATTTTATTTTTAGACAATTCTCATTTTTAAGAATCTTGAAAACATTCAATATTTACTTCGTGAAGCTTTTTTCATGCTCCTATTCATGATATACTAGGTCAGTATTTTATAAATATGAAGGAGATTTTCATGGCTAAAAAAGGTGCCCTAACAGGTTTACTCCTGTTTGGAATATTTTTTGGTGCGGGGAACTTGATTTTTCCGCCTTCTCTAGGTGCTCTATCTGGAGAACATTTTCTTCCTGCCATCGCAGGTTTTGTCTTTTCAGGTGTCGGTATCGCCGTCTTGACTCTTATTATTGGAACGCTAAATCCTAAAGGATATATCTACGAGATTTCTACAAAGATAGCGCCTTGGTTTGCGACTCTTTACCTCTCAGTTCTTTACTTGTCAATCGGTCCATTCTTTGCTATCCCACGTACAGCTACAACAGCTTACGAAGTAGGGATTAGCCCTCTTTTGTCGGATGCAAATAAAGGTCTTGGTTTGATTGTCTTTACAGTTCTGTATTTTGCAGCAGCCTATTTGATATCGCTCAATCCATCAAAAATTTTAGACCGTATCGGCCGTATTTTAACGCCAGTCTTTGCGATTTTGATTGTTATCTTGGTTGTCCTAGGAGCTATCAAATACGGTGGAACAAGTCCTCAAGCTGCTTCAGCTGCTTATCAAGCTTCTGCCTTTGGTACAGGTTTCCTAGAAGGTTACAATACCTTGGACGCCCTTGCCTCAGTTGCCTTTAGTGTAATCGCAGTTCAAACCTTGAAACAACTTGGATTTTCAAGTAAGAAAGAATACATTTCAACTATTTGGGTTGTTGGTATCGTTGTTGCCCTTGCTTTCAGCGCTCTTTACATCGGTTTAGGTTTCCTTGGAAATCATTTCCCAGTACCAGCTGAAGCGATGAAGGGTGGAACACCAGGTGTTTACATCTTGTCACAAGCTACCCAAGAAATCTTTGGCTCAACAGCCCAACTCTTCCTTGCAGCTATGGTTACCGTAACCTGCTTCACAACAACTGTTGGTTTGATTGTGTCAACAGCTGAATTCTTTAATGAACGCTTCCCACAAATCAGCTATAAGGTTTATGCGACAGCCTTTACTTTGATTGGATTTGCTATTGCCAATTTGGGTCTTGATGCGATTATCAAGTACTCAATTCCAGTACTGGTTATCTTGTACCCAATCACGATTGCTATCGTTATGATTGTCATTGTCAACAAATTTGTGGCTCTTTCAAAACCAGGTATGCAGTTGA